>JAFDDG010000152.1 GCA_019310965.1 Deltaproteobacteria bacterium | reverse complement strand
AGTTGCCGCCTGCGCCGCCGTGGCGGCGGGCCTTGTCGGCACCGCGATCGACCTGCTCGAGCGCCGTGTCGCACCTCGCCGAGGCATCCGTCGGCAGCAATGCCAACCCACCGGTGAACACGAGCGCCGCGATCAGCAGCAGGGCGCCGTGGCGTGCGGTCTTGCTAATCCACTTGGCCGGTCCGCCACGCCAGAAGCGCCGCTGCTGCACGGGACGCGTCCACTCCGCTTCGTCCAGGTAGTCGCCGAGCGCCTGCTTCATGTCCTTGTCCATCCTCTTGCGGGCGACGGCGAGCTCGCCGACCCAGTATTCGCAACGCCGTTCGTCACCGGCATCCGCCGCCATGTGGGCGAGGTTCACGTACGGGAAATAGGTCGACTGATCGAGCACCGCGGCGCGGCGGAAGGCCTTCTCGGCCCGCACCAGATGATCCCGCAGCGGGTAGCTCGACGTGACGTTGCAGTCCCAGAAGGTCTGGCCCCGCGCGTTCCACAGCAGGGCGCGCACGCTGGGCGCCTCGGCCACGGTGAGTCCCTCGCGCAGCGACGCGTCGCTCTCGCGCAGGTTTCCGAGGGCCCGGCACACGTGACCTTCATTCAGATGAAAGTACGGATCTTCACCGCGAAACCGCGGCGCCAACCGGTGCAGCTCGCACGAGGCTTGCGGCGACGACGCATCGGCGTTCACCAATTGGCGCAGTGTTGCCAGCTCCAGCGGCGCTTCGCCCACCAGGAGCAACCTGTCTTCGTGCAGCCGGTAACCAACTTGATAGGCGAGCTTTGCAATATCCGCGATCCAGGTACGCACCGTCGCATGGTTCAGCTCGTACCGCAGTGCATAATCGCGTGCGCTGCCCTCGGCCTTCATCTTCACCCATCCGTAAGCGTGGAGCTTGCGACGCCATAGATCGCGGTCGCCGCGGGTCTCGGCCTCACGCTCGACCTGGCTCCAGATCTCCGAGCCCTGCCGCGAGCGCTCGATCTGGCGCAGCTCGTGCTCGAACTCGGCCCGCCGCAACTCCTGCAGCTCGTGCTGGGAATCGGGAAACCGGTGCTCCGGCGCCGCCTGACTGCGGGCGGGACCCTCCCAGTGAAGCGTCAGAATCTCCGGCTGGGCCACTGCCGCGTCGTCGCTTGTTTGAGCCACGCGTCCATCCCTCCATGACGCGACCCCACACCCCCTAGCCTAGGTGGTTGGTGTGGAGGCGCCCGTGTCAACACTTCCCCCGGGGACCCGCTCTCCGCAGGCGCCCCTCGATATCGACGTGAACCCGCCGGGATGGATTCAGTTTCGCTCGGCGGGTAGCGTCGCTGCGTGCCCGCAGCCGCCACAGCGTCCGAGCCCGACATCGTGCGCCGACTCACCGTCGTCCGGCACGCGAAGTCGAGTTGGAAGGACGAGGGGCAGACCGACTTCGAGCGTCCGCTCAATCGGCGCGGCGAACGCGACGCGCCGGAAATGGGCCGCCGGCTCAGCAACTGGGCCGAGCGCCCGACGCTGGTCGTGGCGAGCACGGCACGGCGAGCACAGCAGACCACCGAGGCGTTGATCGCCGGCTGGACGCCTCGCCCACCGATCGTGTGGCAGCCCGACCTGTATCTGGCTTCCGCCGACCAGGTGCTCGCCAGCGTCCTCGACCTCGATGCGGCGCATCTGCACGTCATGCTGGTCGGGCACAACCCGGGGCTCATGGACTTTGCAAATCGCTTCGGCGACGCCGGCCTCGAAAGCCTGCCCACCTGCGGCGTCGTGCGCCTGCGCCTGTGGGTACCGGAGTGGAGCGACGCGGACTGGGGCGTGGCCCACGTGGAGCACGTCGACACGCCGAAGTCGCAAGCGCCGCCAGGAAACGGCTAGAAGGGGCGCTGGTGTCCCGAGTCCGAGGTTTCGCGAAATCGAGGACTCAGGCCTCTAGATCGGCTCGACCTCGATGACTTTCCAGCCGTTGCCGACGTAGCTGAGCGCCGCTCTGCGCGCCGCCTCGTCGGAGGCCGCGTCGACGCTCACCGAACGCGTGCGTGGCCCGCCCGGTGCGCGAACACGCACGCGATACGGCACGACCTCGCTCTCGATGGGCGTCTCGGGCGCGACGCGCACGCCGGGATCGACGACGACGCGCATCCAACCCGCCAACGCGGAATAGTAGTTCTCCTCGGCGCGAACGATCTTCATGCCCATGCCGCCCTGTGCCGTGGCGCGCAGCTGCTGGGGAACCAGCCGCCGCCAGACCACCTCGGTCTGCAGCGGGATCGCGGCCTCGTCACCCGGCGGATTGAGCTCGAGGACGACACTCGCGCCGCACTGGGGTGCCGCCGACGTCTGCACGAAGAGTCCGCCCTGGGAGAGATTGAGGACGACACCCGAGAAACGCTGGTCGCCGACGCTCACCGCACAGGTCATGCGCTTCGCGAGACGCGGCTGGTTGGCTTTCGGTATCTGGGCGCTCATCGAATGGCGTCCCCCACATCCGTTGTGACTGCAACGCTCTTCGGAAAGCCGTGCGCAGGCCTTGAGCAACTTGCGGGGCAAAAACCCCTCGCATGGCCATTCGAGACTCCCACCCGCCTCGAGGCCGCGAGGTCGACACCCGATGCGAAGGACCGAGGCGCGCTCTGCGCTCGAACACAGCACTCAGCGCGGTCAGTAACGGGTGTGCCGCTAGTCTCCCTCTCTCATTGGATCGGGCCGGGGCTCAGAGCTCGGGTTCACGCAAGACGGGGTGATGCATGAGAGTTCGAACCTCCACCGGCAGCATCGCCCTCTGCCTGGCGCTCCTCGGATGTGCGAGCCCGCTCGATTCCGCCACCGGGCCGCTGGACTGGGCAGAAGCAGACGAGCGGTGGTCGGTGCAGGTGGCAACCGTGGACCCGGATGGAGATCTCCGTCTGACCCGCATCTGGCTGGCCCTG
>JAFDDG010000071.1 GCA_019310965.1 Deltaproteobacteria bacterium | reverse complement strand
CGAGATTACCGAGCGCGCTGTGCAGCGCATCGTCGGAGATCTGGAGGAAGCGGGCTACGTCCAGCGAGTGCGCGTCGGCCGCCGAAATCGGTACAAGGTCCGCAAGAGTCTGCCCCTGCGCCACCCGATCGAGAAACACCGACGTGTTTCTGCCCTGCTCACACTCATCCTGGATCCTCCGTGGTAGCCACGCTTGCCGACGCACCCCTCTTCAGCACAGGGGAATCTTCGGTAGTGCAGAGAGCGGGCGAATCGTTCTTCGCTCGTTAGAGGGGACGGATTGGACGCCTTCTTTGGCACCCTGATATCCCTGGCACTCGCACTGTTCTTGAGCCTCGGGCTGGGACGCGTGGCCTCCCGCATCGGTGTGCCACGCGTGACCGTCTATCTCCTGGTGGGCCTGGTCCTCGGCCCCCATGTCGGGCAGCGCTTCTTCGATGAAGGGGGGCTTGCGACCGAGCTTCTCCTCGGCCCCCACACGGAGGCGCCGTTATGGGTATTGAAGCAGCTCGCCATTGGCTTCATCCTCTTTGGGGTCGGCTCAGCGTTCCGATTCCAGACCTTCCGCGAGGTCGGTCCCCGGATCCTGGGGCTTTCCGCCGCCGAGATCGGGATGACGGGCCTGCTCGTAGGGCTCGCCGTCGGCGCCGGGACCGGAGATTGGCGCCTGGCCGTCATCGCACCTGCGCTGGCGATCTCGAGCGCGCCGAGCGCCACGCTAGTGACGCTGCGAGAGGTCGAGGCCGAGGGCCCCACCTCTCGCAACCTCATCCTGTGTGTCGGGAACAACAATCTCGTGGCTCTGTTCCTGTTCCCGCTCCTGTTCGCCGTGGCCTTCGGGGGTGGCCATCCCGGACAGGCGACCGCCTTTGCTCTTCTCGCTCTGGTCGCGGGGGGCTTGATAGGCTTTGGCGCCGCGGTCTGGCTCGAGTCGATCACGGGACGTCACGAACTCGTCCTGCTCGGGTTGCTCGTGGTATTGGCGGCCCTGGGACTTGTCCACTGGATCGAGCCGGGCTCGACCGGGCTGGGGATGCTGGCTTGCTTTGCCGCGGGCGTTGCCGTTGCAAACGGCTCGCCCCACGCGGATGCGCTCTTCCGCTACGTAGAGAACACGGTCTACCCGTTATACGTTCTCTTCTTCATCGCAGCGGGTCGTGACCTGCACCTCGAGGCCGTGATTCAGGGTGGTGCACTCGGCGTGCTCTTCATACTCGCGCGGGCTGCGGGGAAGTACTTCGGGGCGCGTATCGGTCTGCGTCTCGCCGGCTGGGGAGAGGAAGTTTCCCCTTTCTTTGGCGCAGGCCTGATGTGTCAAGCGGGGATTGCCCTGGGCCTGGTTGCGACCCTAGAGCACGCCGCTCCGGACGCAACCGCAGAGCTGCGCCACGTAGTGGTTGCCTCCGTGGTGGTCTTCGAACTCGTTGGGCCTTGGCTCGTGCGGCAGACGGCAGTGGGTGCGGGTGAAGTGAAGCTCGCGAACCTGCTCCCGCACGAAGAGGCCAAGGGCAGAGAGGCGTTGCGGTGGGTGCTCCTCGAGCTTCGTCGAAATCTTGGGATGCTTCGTTCCGAATCGGCGCTTCGCGAAGAGGGCCCCACGGTACGCCACGCCATGAGGCGGCGGCCCCGCATCGTCTCCGAGAGCCTCCCGTTCGAACGCGTTCTCAAGGCGCTCGGAGAAACCGGGGCCGACCTGCTCCCGGTCGTAGACGCACATGATCATTTCAAGGGCGTAATCTCGTACGAGGAGATCAAGAACACCCTGTACGATCCCATGATGCGAGATGTCGTGATCGCGGAGGATCTGACAAGCGTTGTCGAAGACCCCCTCGAGCCCGAGTCGTCGCTGGCTACGGCGCTCGAGGTCATGGATCGGCACCGCGTGCATTCGTGGCCGGTGGTGGAGGGCCAGCGCTTGCTAGGCATGGTGAGCCGGACCGACCTCTATTCACTCATGCAGAGGAGCTGACGCGGCCCAATGGCCGCAGGACCGGAAGCGAAGGATATATACGGTATGGCGAACGGTGAACTCTCCCCCAGCCGTGCGCTGGATACGGTTTGGTGCCGCGGGTTCAAAGGGCCCAGACGGGGCAGGGGATCGCGTCGGGGTGCGAGTCGTGATAGGGAATCACCAAGGAGGGCATGTTGATGAAGCGATGGATGATCGTATGGATTGTTTTCGCTCTATTCGCTTGTGGCGAACAGGACGAGCAGCAGGGTTCCGCTGAGGGAGAGCTGTCGACGGTCGATGCCGCGGAGGCGGGCGCGGGAGCTCCGGAGGTAGAAGTTCCGGAAATCTCGTCGCTGGCCGCCGATTTGCAGGCGGCGAGGTGTCTGGAACTGATGAGCGCCGACCGCTTCGCGGAGGCGTTCTCCGTTTGTCTCGCAGCCCTGGAGACTTCGCCCGAAGACGAGCAGATCAAGGCTGCCGTCGAGAGAGCCAAGGCTGAGAGTTCCGGGGCGGCGCTGGCGGATGCCGAAGCAGCGGCCGGTGACGCTGCGGACACGGCCAACGAGGCGGCCGCCGACGCCGTGGAGACGACGACGCCCAGCATTCCGACGAATTAGATTGCGCTCCGCGCTGGCGGCTCGGGATTCGACGAGAGTGTAGGGGCCGAAAGTCGCGGCACTTCGACTACTGCTCCCCCCGTGCTCCTCCAAGACAGTGGTGGTCGCGTAAGGTTGGAGCCGACGAGCGGACTCGAACCGCTGACCTGCTCATTACGAGGCAGTTGCGGGGTCCGTCGGCCGAGGTCCGCAGGCGTATGCCGGGCAGGGGCTTGCGCGGCCTCGGGATTCCGCGGGCGTCCGCCAGGATGCGCCGGAGTGCGCCCCCGTTGCTGTACCGCTGCTGTCAAATGCGCGGGCATGGCCGAGGCCGGCCCGGCTCCGACCATGGTCGGACTGGCCTCTCCCAATGACCGAATCAATCCAGGAGGGGTTGGCCTGGCCGTCACCGGACGCGAGAGTCGTGGGACTGCTGCGCCTCGGTGGCCTGCACCATCGCCATGCCTGGCAGGAAGCAGCGTAGTGGCCGCCACTCCTGTGCCTCCGTGTCGATCAGGCGTGGCGGAGGCGTCCTAAGGACTCACAGGCATGCTGGAATCAGGTTGACCCAGGTGGCCGAAATCCTCAACGGGTACGGGCAGGACGGGGTTCTCGGAAGGCACAGCCCGCGCTGAGCGCTGCGTGCAGCTCTGCGTGCGTGATCCTTCCGCTCCGGGGATGCGCCGACCCCGAGCGGAGGCGTTCGCCTTGCAAGCGGTCGGAGCGGTGTGCGACCTACCGACGCTTGGCGCCAGCCATTCCGTTCAGCCGTAGATCTTCCGGAACTCTGCCAGCTGCTCGACGTGGCCGAGCATGACGAGTTCGAGCCCGGCGTCGAGCTCGGTGTCCGCGCTGGGGTTGGTGGCGGGTCCGTCGTGCTTCTGGATTGCGACGACGTTGAGCCCGGTGCGAGTCGAGATGCCCGTGTCGCGGATCTGCTTCCCGGCGAGCGACGCGGGCACGGGCACGACGAAGAGGTCGACACCCTCCCCGACGAGAACGAGATCACGACCGTGGGCCAATGAGAGCAGCGAGCTCACGGCCAGCGTCGCGTAGCTCAGTACGAAGTCGGCACCGGCCCGATATATGGCCTCGAGGTTGCGCTCGCGGGTGATGCGACTCACGATGCGGGTGTCCGGGTTGAGGCGGCGGCAGTAGACCGCGAGAAAGATGTTCATCGCGTCGTCGTTGGTCGTCAGCACCACCGACGGCGCCTGCTCGATGCCCGCTCGGTTCACGATATCGAAGTTCGCCGCGTCGCCGATGATGACCTGGTCGGCCAGCCCCGTCAGCATGTCGGCGAGCGCCGGGTTCTCCTCCACCACGTGCACCGTGACGTCCCGACGCTTGAGAGCCCGAATGACCGCGCGCCCGACCTTGCCCCCTCCGATCACGATCACCGGATTCTCGTTCGGCTCGTAGATCACGAAGAGGGCATCGAGATCGGATATCTGGCTGTCGGTGCCGACCACCACGACCACGCTGTAATCGGTGAGCACCGTATCCGCGCGTGCCGGCTTGAGTTGGCCGCGCTCGGCGGTGGCCACCAGGTTGAGGCCCGTCAGCTGGCGCAGCCGCGTATCGGCAACCGTGCGGCCCGCCAGCGGAGTGTTGTGCACCGGAAACTCGGCAATCACCAGATCCTTGAGCTGCCCAACGCGATGGGCCTGGGCGGTTCCGACCATCACGCGCGTCGCGAGGTGCTCGCCCAACCGGTGCTTCAGCGGCAGCACGTGGCTGGCGCCGGCGAGCTCGAGCACGTCCACCGAGTCCATGTCTTCGACCAATGCGGCCAGCGGCACCTGGCCGCAGGCTTCGCGGACAGTGAGCGTGATGTTCGTGTTGAGGGCGTCGTCGAGATTCGCAACGACCAGCCTCGCGTGCTCGGCGCGCACCGCCTGGTAGGTCGAGCTGGCGTCGATCTCGCCGAGCACCGCCGAAACGCCGTCGGCGTGCAGCGCGGCCGCGCGCGATGCGTCGGATTCGATCACGCAATGGGGGATGCCCTGCTCGTCCAGGCTATTGATCAGCGCCGCTGCGATCTCGTCATACTGGCAGATGACGATGTGGTCGCGCATCGAGCCCGCGATCTTGCGCGGTGCGCGCAGGCGCAGCTGAGCCTCCAGCCACGGCGCATAGAAGGAGCGGATGAAGGTGAAGGGCAGCACGATGAGCAGCAGCACGATGCCCGAGAGCAGCACCAGTATGCTGAACACCCGGCCCAGATCGGAGTGGAAGGTGATGTCGCCGAAGCCGAGGGTGCTCATCACCGTGAGCGTCCAGTAGAAGCCGGTCAGCCAGGTGTGCTCCTGGCCCTCGCGCTCCATCAATACGTGGAAGAGCGTCGAGTAGACGACTACCGTGCCGAACAGGAAGCCCAGAAACTGCAGCAGCGAGCGCATGTTGCGCCGGACTTCCTGCTGCGTGAGCAGGTAGCTGAGCTGCGGCATGAGAAACTTCATGCGCGGTCTCCCCCTGGGCGTGGAGCGTAGCAAGCACCAGACCGCGGTGGGCCGCTGATGAGTTCATGGAACAAGGACTTGCCCCGTAGTGTGCCAAGACTCGGCCGATCGAAATCCGAAATGATATAGGCGACTTGCCACGCAGCTGGAATTTCCCAGATTGGCCGGACGCTCATCTCTCGCCGTCGTTCGGGAGCGGATGGGGTGGCTCCATCACGCGGACTGGAGGCCGGTATCGCCTGCCAGCGACTTTCGGAAGCCGAACGGCAATCCCGAAGACGATTCGCGAACGCGCCTGGTCCTCGCCGATCTGGTACGCCCCGTAGCCATCGCAGCGGATGGCGATTCGAGTCAAACAGAGTGAGCGTCGCGTGGATCAGGCCTCGTCTGGCGTGGCCAGTAGCGTTGCGACATCACCGTCTCCCGGCTCTCTCACCTACGCCAGTGTCCGACGAGAGACGCGCCGGCTCCCCCAGTGCTCCCCCGCCGATTTCCGAATCGTGTAAGTATGGAGCCGACGAGCGGACTCGAACCGCTGGCCTGCTCATTACGAGTGAGCTGCGGGGTCCGTCCGCCGAGGTCCGCCGACGCCCGTAGGCGTATGCGGGGCAGGGGCTTGTGGGATCCCGGGATTCCGCGGGCGTCCGCCAAGATGGGCCGGAGTGCGCCGCCGTTGCTACAGCGCTGCTGTCAAAGTGGGCGAGCATGGCCGAGGCCGGCCGGGCGCCGACCATGTTTGGGGGCGCCCGTCGGTCGGCCGGGGCCTGCGAGGCGAGGAGAGCCAGCATGGCCCGCGAGATTCTGCACGGTGTCGAGGCCCGGTTCGAGTCTGATTCTGGGATCGGGCAGGAGTATCATCGTCGGGTGGACGACCAGGGGCAAGGAGGAGAAGAGCCCAGCAATTCCGGGGCGAACGAGTTTTGAGGACGCACAGTGCAGAATGCCGAGACGCGCCGACCGATTTCTACCGCGCGTAATGGTGGAGGCGAAACGAAATGTTCAGTGAATCATCGTCGGCCCGCATCCGGGCCCAGCTCGATCATCCGGTCATCGATGCCGATGCCCACACCGTGGAGTTCTGGCCGGCGCTGTCCGGTTACGTGCGCGAAGAGGGTGTTCCTCTGGACGAGAGTCAGCCGCTGGCAGCTCTCGGGGTGTTGCCGCCGTGGCGCGGGCTATCAACGGACGACCGTGCCCGACGGCGCGCCTACCGGCCGGCATGGTGGGCCTTTCCCGCTCGCAACACGGACGATCTCGCAACAACCATGATGCCGCAGCTCATGTACGAGCGTCTGGACCAGATGGGCGTCGACTTCAGCGTCGTCTATCCGTCCCTGGGTATGGTGTTCCTGCATCTGGACGACGACGACGTTCGCCGTGGTGCCTGCCGGGCGGTCAACCGGTACCACGCTGATATTTTTGCCGGCTATAGCGATCGGATCACGCCCGTCGCAGTCGTTCCGATGCAGACCCCCGAAGAGGCGATCGCAGGGCTCGACCATGCCGTGGTGGAGCTCGGCATGAAGGCGGTCCTGATCGGCAGCTTTGCTCGGCGCTCGGTGGCTGCCGCGGTGGAGCGCGACCCGGCCGTTGGCCAGTGGGCCTACTGGCTCGATACCTTTGGCGTGGACAGCCAGCACGACTACGATCCGTTCTGGGCCCGTTGCCTCGAGCTCGGCGTGTCGGTCTCAGCGCATTCACCGACGCAGGGCCTGGGCATGCGCCAGTCGATTTCCAACTACATCTTCAACCACATCGGGAACTTCGCCACCTCCGGCGAAGCATTGTGCAAGTCGCTGTTTCTCGGCGGCGTCACCCGGCGTTTCCCCGGTCTTCGGGTCGCGTTGCTCGAGGGCGGTGTGGCCTGGGCGGCGTCTCTCTACGCCGACCTGGTTGGGCACTGGGAGAAGCGCAATCGCGAGCAGATTCAGCACTACAACCCGGCCCACATCGATCAAACCCGTCTCGCGACGCTGTTCAGCACCTACGGCTCGGACCTGACGAAACGCGCTGCCAACGGCGCCACCGGGTCCGGCGACGACCTGCATGCGCAAGACCCCGGAGAGGTGGACGAGTTTGCCGCGTGCGGGATCGAGCGGGCCGAGGATATCCGTGATCTCTTCGTACCCAACTTCTTCTTCGGTTGCGAGGCCGACGACCCCTTCGTCAGCATGGGTTTCAATACTGACTTGAATCCCTCGGGTGCACGTCTGCGCGTCATGTTCGGCTCCGACATCGGACACTGGGACGTGCCCGACATAGCTACTGTTCTTGCCGAGGCCTACGAAGGCGTGGAGAAAGAGCGCCTGAGCGAGGACGAATTCCGTGCGTTCACCTTCGGTGATGTCGCGCGTTTCTATCTCGACACCAATCCGGACTTCTTCAAATCTACGGTGGTCGAGCAGGCGGTCATGTCCAGGGAGGTGCAGGTTGATTCGGGGGGCTGAGAACTTCGCTGATCTGTTCCAACTCGTCACCGAGGCAGAGGAGGCTCGACGATGAGCGGGCGCGCCGCGATTGGACACGTGGGGCTCACCGTCGCCAGCCTCGAGCGATCGCTTGACTTCTATCGTGACGCAATCGGAATGGAAGAACTCGATCGCCACGAGTTTTCAGAGCCCTCATTCGGAGAGCTCACTGGGAATCCCGGTGCGCGGATCAGAACCGCACTGCTTCGAGCTCAGCATCTCGTCCTCCAGCTCGTCGAGTACGTCGATGGAGGCGGAGACTCGCTGCGCCTCGATCACTGTCGGGTGGGAACTCCCCACTTCTCGTTCGCGGTCGAGGACGTCGAAGCCAGCTTCGAAAAAATGGTGGCGAATGAGGTAGAGGTCACTTCCGAGATCGTTGCGATTACCGATCGGATCCGAAGCTTCTACGTCGCCGATCCGGATGGCGTTCCCGTCGAACTGATGGAGGGACTCTATCCGTAACGGGTCGCCCCTTCCCGGCGACCCTGGCTGTACTCGAACTTGTTCGGGAACGCCTCGGTTGTCGGCGGTGAGCCTGACCCCTCGGTTGCTCCATCTTGCAGCGCCGCCTCGCAGCCTTTGACCCGGACCCCTTCTCTGGTCCACGTAGCAGCACTCCCGCCTTGCGGAGAGGCCCGTTCGGTCAGTTTCGCCGGGCCGCCGGCTTGGCTCGCAGCAGGTCCCCCGTTCCGTCCGCAGACGTCCGCCGCCGTTGCTGTCAAATTGCTGTCAGACGGGCCTGAGGTCGGTCAGCGACGTCCGCCAGGATGCGCCGACGTGCGCACACCGCTCCCCGGTGTCCGAAATCCCCAACGGGTACGGGCCGGACGGGGTTCTCGGAAGGCACAGGTACATCGGGCCTCGGCCAAGGACCCCTATGTCAACATGGCTACTTATCAGACTGCGCCCAAACGCTGCTCGAACTTCCTACGCTCGATCGAAGTGGCCGCCGCGTGCCATGATGCACCGGCGGCCGTCGCGTTCTCAGGGCTCGACCCTGGCCGCGCGCCCCGCCAAGGATGGAGGTCCCTGGATGCACCGCCTGTTCGCTGCACTGCTCGCGCTCGCACTCGCCGGCATTCCCGTTGCGGCCGCCGCGGCCGAGCCTCGCTGCGGCGCGAACGACCCGCTGCGCCGCCCCTTCTTCGGCGACACCCACGTGCATACCGGCTACTCCCAGGACGCGAGCACCCAGGGCAACCGGGCCACACCGCGCGATGCCTACCGCTTTGCCCGGGGCGAGCCTCTCGCGATCCAGCCGTGGGACGCCGAGGGAAACTCCCTGCGCACGATCCAGCTCTCGCGCCCGCTCGACTTCACGGTGGTGACCGACCACGCGGAGCAGATCGGTGAGGTGCACATTTGCAAGACGCCGGGGCTCGAGGGGCACGATTCGCTGGTCTGCAAGCTGTATCGCAGCTGGCCGAACGTGGCGTTCTTCGTGATGAACGGGGTCTACTCCTTCCGGCCCGAGCGCTGGGGCTTCTGCGGCGAGGACGGCGAGCATTGCCTCGCCGCGGCGCGCAACATCTGGCAGGACACCCAGGACGCCGCGGAGGAGGCCTACGACCGCAGCCCCGAGTGTCGCTTCACGAGTTTCGTGGGCTACGAGTGGACGTCGATGGCGAACAGCGGCCACCTGCATCGCAACGTGGTCTTCCGCAACGAGACGGTGCCGGAGCTTCCGATCTCGCACATGGAGACGGGGCCGTCGGGGCTCGAGCTGTGGAGGCGTCTCGAGAGCGAGTGCCGCGAGGGCAAGCCCGGCTGCGAGGCGATTACGATTCCCCACAACTCCAATCTGAGCCGGGGCTCGGCGTTTACCTCCGCGGTGACGCCGGGCGAACCCATCACCGCCGAGGAGGTGCTGCTGCGCGCGCGCTACGAGCGGCTGGCCGAGGTGATGCAACACAAGGGCGATTCCGAGTGCTTCCTCTCGGCGGATGTGACCGACGAGGCCTGCGGCTTCGAGAAGACCACCCGGGGCGGGCCGGAAGGCGTGTCGTCGCTGCTCGGCTTCGGCGCCGACGACGAGGCCGACCAGGGCATCAACATGGTGCGCGAGGCGCTGAAGCGTGGGCTCGCCCTCGACGCGCGCTACGGCGCGAACCCCTTTCGCTTCGGCCTCATCGCGAGCACCGACACGCACCTCGCCGCGCCGGGTCTCACCGAGGAGCGCACCTTCCAGGGCCACGGCGGTGCGGGTGCTTCGCATGCGTCGAGCCTGCCGCCGGGACTCATCGACAGCATCGGCTACAACCCCGGCGGGCTGGCCGTGCTCTGGGCCGAGGAGAACTCCCGCGAGGCGCTCTTCGGGGCCATGCTGCGCCGCGAGGCCTACGGCACCAGCGGCACCCGGCCGATGCTTCGCTTCTTCGGCGGTTGGGAGTTCGCTTCCGATCTCTGCAACGCACGCGATCTCGTGGCCCAGGGCTACGCCCAGGGCGTGCCCATGGGCGGGAGCCTGCCCGCGCAGCCGGCGGCCGCGCAGGCGCCGGTCTTCGTGATGAGCGCACTGCGCGATCCCGCCGAGACGGCGTCGCCGCTCGAGCGAATCGAAGTGGTGAAGGGCTGGCTCGAAGACGGCGAGCTGCGCGAGCAGGTGGTGACCGTGGCCGGCGGCGACGCGGCGACGAGCGTCGACCTCGAGACTTGCGCGCAGTCGGGGCCGGCGACGTCCTCGCTCTGCTCGGTCTGGCGCGATCCCGACTTCGACGCGGACGAGCGCGCCTTCTACTACGCGCGTCTGCGCGAGAACCCGAGCTGCCGCTGGAGCCAGTGGGCCTGTGTCGACGCCGGGGTGCGATGCTCCGACCCCGCGACCATCGGCGAGGGCTTCGAGCCCTGCTGTGCGCCGGAGCACCGCCCGGTGGTGCAGGAGCGCGCCTGGTCGTCGCCCATCTGGTTCGAGCCGCCGGGGGCCTAGCGCGTCAGCGGGCCAGGGCTTGAGGCCCCCTTGCGACGGCTCCAGGAAGCGCTTCCCGTTGCAGCGACCGATCACGCCGCGCAAAGCAGCATGGCTGAAGGGGGTGGCGTGGAAGTAGTTTCCCCCCCCGCGTTAAGCCTGCCCCCTCGGTTGGTCCAGTCCGGCGTTCTTCTCCTCAGCCCCTGACCCGGACCCATGCCGCGTCCACCTAACAGGGACGCCAGCAGCCCTACGGACAAGCCAATTCGACCAGATTGCCCGGCTGCGGCCTTGGCTCCCGGGAGAGATCCCATACGGTCCGCGGACGTCCGCGCTTGTCCGCCGCCGCTGCTGTCAAAATGCGCGGGCATGGCCGAGGCCGGCCCGGCTCCGCCCGTGGCTGGACTGGCCTCTCCCAATAGCCGAACCCATCCAAGGAACGGTCGGCTCGGCCATCGCGGGCCGCGAGAGTCGTGGGACTGCCGCGCGTTGGTGGCCCGCACCATCGCCGTGCCTGGCAGGAAGCGGCGTAGCGGCCGCCACTCGCTGTGCCTCCGTGTCGATGAGGCGCGGCGGACAGGTTTTGAGGACACACAGCCGCATTGGCACGCTGTGCGGTCGCGCTCTATCTCACAGGCCGGGCGCCTGCCAGCTGCCATCGCCATCGGCATCGATCCAGATCGGGTTGCTGAAAGCCAGCGGCACGAAGTCCGGTATGACCGCCCGATAGCGGGTATCGGGGCTTCCGCTCACTTCCACCACCACGAAAGAATCGGCCGCGACTTTCAGCGGCAGCTCCACCACATCTCCTGCGACGATTGCCTGGTGATGGTAGCCCTCACCGTTGAGGTAGACGGTCAGTGTGTCCACCGGCACCCAGGGCGCCGCGCGCACACCCACCCGGAGTTGGCCCTCTGCAGCGCGGAACGTCTCCCCCAATCCAGTCACGGCACCGTTGGCGCTTAGCAAGCTCACGTCGAGCACTGGGCCGGTCGTACCGAACGCCCGTCCTGCCTTCAGCGCTCGCAGGAAACCTGATTCATCGAAGCCGACCACTGCCGCATCGGCCAGCGCTACATAGTTGGTGGGTATCCCCACGAGGGTGGCACTCTTGTGGGAATCGCTGTTGGCGGTCGCGGTCGACCTCTCGCCTTGGCGCAACAGGGAAAACCAGTCTCGCTGCACCAGCCGGTAACGCTCCATATCGGAACCGTTGAGCACCTCCAGCAAGTCGAAATCAATATCGCGTCCCCCCCGCTCGTCGGTCTCGATCAGAGCACGGTTGGATTCGGCAGACAGGGGCACCAGCGGATCGAACTGCTGGCCCACCCCGAGGTGATCGAAATAGGCCAACGCGGGGTCGGGGGCATCCGTCACTCGCGGGTGATTGAGCTGGAACAGGGCTGTGGGTGAATGTTCGCGAGTCCACTGCATCAGCTCCCGCAAGCGCACCCCCTCGTGCCGCGGAAGGCCACCGGAGAACTCTCGGGCCCGGTACTGCAGCGGAAAAACGTTGCTGTGCCCGTTGGTGAAAGGCACCTGCGCTGTATGGGCCATGCCGGTGAACTCGACCCCAGAGATCAGCACAAGCTCTCGCTCCAGATCCATTTCCCTGAGCAGATGGCGATAGTCGATCAGCCGGTTGTGCTCGGACGCCACGAGAATCTCGGCTCCCGCAGCGGCGAAGGAGCGCACCCGCTCGCGCAGCGGCAAGGCCGAGTCGAAGCTGGCGCCGCTGTGCACATGCAGATCCGCATTGACCCAGCCCGGCGTTTCCAGGACTCGCGTGGGCCATGGCATCTCCAGCTGCCGCTGCTCTCCTGCGGACAGTTCCAGCTCGGTCTCGGTCACCTGAAATTCCAGGCCACGGCTCGCATAAACCCGATAGCTTCCGACCGGCAATTCGATCTCTGCCAGGTCGCTGCCGACGCCCGCCAGAGAAACGTAGTTGGCCTGTACTGAGTTGGGTGCGGGCTTCCCGCCGCTGTTGAATCCGGTGTGGTCGCTGAAGAAATCCGGGTCCGGTGTGCCCTTGTTGCCCTTGAACGTCAGCCGCATGGGATGGCCCCGGGGCAGCTCCAGCCTGGCGCCGCGGGGTAGCGACAGGGTGCCCACATCCATTTGCGACCCATCGATCCGCCACTGGAAGGACGCCCGTCCGGTCCTGCCGGCGAGCTCGCCCCGCAGCTGTTCCACCCCGACCGGGATCGTCACCCTGAAGCTGCCATCGGCGGCGGGGCGCACGCTCGTCAGGGGACGTCCACCATCGTCAAACAGGGCCAGGCGGCTCGCAGAGGGTTCGATGCGCCCGGACAGCTCCGTGCCGCGATAGAGCGAATTGGTGATCGCCGCGACATCGTTGGCGGGTCGCACGAGGATGCGGAAGCGCAGCTCCAGGCTCTCCCCGACAGCCAAGTCCATCCAGCGCGATTGCAACATTTCCCACATCCCCGGCTTGGCGCGCGCGAGCCAGGGTTGCTCACTGAGCATGCCGAACAGACTGTGATTACTCGCAGTCGTCACGAAGTTCGACAGCTCGATCGGCTCGCCGGCGCGGGAATAGCGGCGAGCGCTCAGCAACTGCACCCCATAGCTGATCTCGCCGCCGAGCCCATCCGCACCCATCAGGATATTGATGTCGCCCGGTTGCATGGCCTCGAGCAGGGTCTTCTGGTCCTCACGGTCAAAAGGCAAGAGATCGAAACCCAGGGAATAGCGACGCTCCTGGGTGGAGAGTGCGTAGGGTGTCAGGGAGCGCCCGGGATGCAGCACCATCAGGCTGGCGCTGTTGAGCGCCGGACCCGAGGCAGTACGGGTGAGCCGCTGACTCAGCAGCAGCGTGTCTGGGTCAGAGTTGTCCAGGCTGTAGCGAGTCTGCAGCTGGAGGCCCCACTGCCGACTGGTCACGACAACGAAGGCCTCAGCGGCCGCGCGGCCCGCCTCGATCCGGTCGGGGCGGGTCAGTTTCTCCGTCGCCATGTTTGGCGCGAAGTGCGCCATCAGCCACTGATCATTGGCTTGCCCGCAGTGTCCCAGGTCCACGAGGATGCCCCCGAACGGGGTCACGCCGCTCTCGTGATCGAGGTCGCTGATGACGGCACAGAGACGGCCGTTGCTCAGGGCCCAGTCGCCGAGGCCGCCAATGGCATCCGGACCGCCGGGAAACAGAGCCTCCCAGTTGTCCTGGCTGAGCCGTTCGGCTTGCAGCGCCACGCCGGCAGCCGGCGCTGTCGTGCTGGAAAACAGCAGCACAGCCAGCACGAGAGTTCGCATCATGGTCAGGGCACCTCCGTGAAGTCGTGAACGGAGAGTAGTCACTTCGTCTCTCATCAGACGATGCGGGGGGCCGTCCATTCCGAAAACTTCGTCCTACGCTGTTCAGGCCGCCCGACGCTCGTATCGGTGATGGAGTCCCCCGACCTCGGGGAACGCGATGACCTCTCCGAGGCCTTGGTCGTGCACCGCTCGCGGCTCGGGCGCATCCTTCTCAAGCGCAAGATGCGTCCGTAAGCGTATGCGGATCAAGGGCTTGCGAGGATCCGGGATTCTGCGGGCGTCCGCCAAGATGCGCCGGAGTGCGCCGCCGTTGCTACACCGCTGCTGTCAAAATGGGCGAGCGTGGCCGAGGCCGGCCCGGCTCCGACCA
Organism: Deltaproteobacteria bacterium; assembly: GCA_019310965.1. Classification (GTDB taxonomy): domain Bacteria; phylum Myxococcota_A; class UBA9160; order UBA9160; family SMWR01. The sequence continues at coordinate 15,181 of JAFDDG010000071.1, read as the reverse complement.
TGATCAAGGGTGCCCGTTGGTTGGCCGGGGGGTCGCGAGGCGAGGAGAGCCTCCATGGCGCGCGAGATTCTGCACGGTGTCGAGGCCCGGTTCGGGCCTGATTCTGGGATCGGTCAGGAGCATCATCGCCGGTTGGACGAGCGGGGCAGAGAGGAGGAAAGCTCAGCAATTCCGGCGCGGACCGATATTGAGGACGCACAACTCCGGAAGAGGGCGAGGAAACATTGAAGCAGGGAAATTGCGAAAGCGACCAGCGTCTGCGGCTCGACACCCGCAAGCTGACGGGCGACGAGCGCGAAGCAGTGGTCCGAAAGCTCCAGGAGGTGCTATCGCGCATCCCGGCGTCGGACTAGAAGCAAGCCATAGCGGCCCGTACCGAGGCTAAGGGACCCGCGGGGCCAAGTCGGAGCTGGAAGGATCGAACCTAAGCAAAAAATGTTCGGCGCCGGCGCGCCAAGCCGTTCAGAATGGGGCGGGCGGACCGGTAATCCGGAAGTTCAGCACTCGATAGGCGAGCGCCCCGGTCCACCCTCCGGAGGATTCCATGCTGCAGCGCTGGAGCCGGCTCGTCAGCGAGCGACCCCGGCACGTACTCGCAGGGACCTTCGTGCTCACGCTCGCGGCGTTCCTCCAGCTGGTCGATGTTCGGGCCGCGGCCGAGTCGCGTTGGCCCGACGCGCTGCGCCTCGAAATCGATCCATCGCTCGACAGTCTGCTGCCGTCCGAAGACGAGGGCCGGGCCTACTACGAACGCATCCGCAAGGTATTCGACAACGACGAGACCCTGCTGCTCACGATCCATTCGCCACAGGGGGTCTTCACCCCGGACTTCCTGGCCGCGCTGCAGCGCGCAACCGAGCGCATCGAAAGCGAGGAGGCGGTCGCCACGGCTCTGAGCCTGGCCAATGCCTCCAACATCCGCAGCGTCGACGGCGCCCTCGATACCGGCGGGTTCTACGACGACGCGCCGGAGGGTAGCGTCGGCGCCGATCAGGTGCGCTCCGCGTTGCGCCGCAACCCGATCTATCGCGGCAGTCTCGTTTCGGACGACGAAAACGCCGCAGCGATCCTCGTCTACCTCTTCGAGGTGCCGGAGCGCGAGTTCACGCAGGCGGAAACGGATTTTCGCCTCCGGGACATCGTCGCGGACGAGTTCGAGGGCGTCGCCGAGGTTTCCCTGACCGGCAACCCCCACGCCAAGGCCGAGACGTCCCGCACGCTGGTGCACGACCTGCTGCGGATCGTGCCGTTGGCCTTCGTCGCCGCGATCGTCATCTCGTTCTTCTTCTTCCGAACTCTGCGCGGCACGGTCGTTCCGTCACTGACGATCGCGATTGCACTGATCTGGACGCTCTCCATCGCGACGCTCGTCGACCCGCGCATCAACGTGGTCACGATCTCCGTTCCCGCACTGATCCTGGTGGTCGGCCTCGCGTACGCGATGCACATCGTCTCGGCCTACTACGCGGCGGTGGGGTCGAGCGCGGCGGCGCGCCCTGGAGGCGCCGTGCGCGCCGCTCTCGAGCACGTGGCATTGCCGACGCTGCTCACCGGCATCACCACGGGGGCCGGCTTCTTCTCGCTCACGACCAGCCCGATCGAGGCGGTGCGGCACTTCGGCATGCACTGCGGCATCGGCATCGCGTGCACCGCGCTGGTGGCGCTGAGCTTTTCGCCGGCCGCCCTGGCCGTGCTGCGCGAGGCTGCGTCGCCGGCGCTCTCGGCAGGCAGCCATGGCGGTCGGCTCATCTCGGCGATGCGCCGGCTCGGAGAGTTCGACGTGCGCCATCGCCGCGCGATCCTGGCGACCGGTGCCCTCGTGGCGTTGGGCTCGTTGCTGCTGGTGCCGCGCATCCTCGTCAGTACGGACCTGATCCGAAACTTCACGGAAGACTCGGAGATCGTGCGAGCCACCGCGACGGCTCGGCGGCACATGGGTGCAGTCGATCAGATCTACGCGGTCATCGAGGCCCCCACCGACGACGCGTTCCTGCGGCCCGAGAACCTCGTGGTCGTCGAGGCGGTCCAGGCCTGGATCGACGAGCAGCCCGAGATCGGCGGCTCCACCTCACTGTCGGACTACGTGAAGCTCGTGAACCGCGGGATGAACGGCGATGCCGACGAGTTCCACGCGATCCCGCCCGACCAGCAGACAGTCAGCCAGCTCCTGCTCGTCGGCCACACCGAGCAGCTCGACCGGCTCGTGGATCCCCAGTATCGGCTCACCAGCATCCTGCTTCGGATCGACGTCACCGGCTCCGAGCAGGTGGGCGATCTCTCCGATCGGATCGACGCCCGGCTCGCCGAGATCCCGGCGCCGCTCGTGGGACGCGTCACGGGCAATCCAGTGCTGGTTGCGCGCACGAGCGACGAGATCACCTTCGGGCAGGCCGCGAGCCTGGGCAGCGCGTTCCTCATCATCTTCGTGATCCTGAGCATCCTGTTCACGTCGCTTCGTGTCGGAGCGCTCGCGATGCTTCCGAACGTGTTGCCCGTGCTGATCTACTTCGGTGCACTCGGAATCAGCGGCATCTCGCTGAACCTCACGACCGGGTCAGTGGCATGCATGGTGCTGGGCATCGCCGTCGACGACACCATCCACTTTCTGACGCGCTTCAACGCGATCGCGCGCGCCCGCGGCGACGAGCAGCGCGCCGTGCCCGAGGCCCTGGCCGAGGTGGGTCCGCCGGTGACCTTCACGAGCATCGCCTTGTGCATCGGGTTCGGCATCCTGGCCACGGCGAGCATGCAGAGCCTCGCGGATTTCGGCTTGCTCGCCGCCTTCACCCTCGGCGTGGCCTGGCTCGCCGACGTGACCTTCACGCCTGCGCTGGCCGCGGGCATGCGAATCGTCACGCTGTGGGACATCGCAGCGCTCGACCTTGGCCCTGAGCCCGAGCGCGCCGTTCCACTTTTCCGGGGGCTGTCGCGCGGCCAGGCGCGCATCACGGCGCTGATGTGCCGCATGGTGGAGCACTCCGCCGGCGAGCGGCTGATCCGTTCCGGCGACCGCGCCGAAGGGATGTATCTGGTGCTCGATGGCAGGTTGGTGAGCAGCACTGCCGGTGGCGCGCATTCCGCCCGGCTCAACGTGCACGAGCGAGGCGACGTGATCGGAGAGGTCGGGGTCCTGCGCGGCACTCGCACGGCCGACGTCGACTGCGAGACCGACGTGCGCCTGCTGCTGATCGACACCTCGAGCCTCGAACGATTGAGACGTCGCTATCCGCGGACAGCCGCCCAGGTGTACCGGAACCTGAGCGGAGTGTTGGCCGAGCGGCTGGACCGTGTGACCCGGCGGCTCGCCTAGCCGGGGTTCACCGCCCCGACTGCACCGCGTTCTTCGAGCACGCGGCGGATCTCCGGCAGGGCGTGCGTCGTGGCCTCGGCGCCCCGGTCGATCAGGTCTCCGGCCCGCTGGAAATCGGTCCAGGTGAATGGCGAGAGATCGGGGTTGATGCGCACGTCGGCCGAGATCGCCTTGAAGTTTCCGAGCTCGTAGTGGAGCGTCTGGATCGAGTTCATCAATACGTCGAACATGTTGGGAAGCTCGCGATCTCCCATGTAAGACAACGGGTTCAGGCGGCCCACGCCTCGCGAGAGCTTCGTGATGACGGTGTCGACGCCCTTTCGCGGCAGCGGAATCACGTTGACCGCGATGCAGATGTCGGCCCCCATCTCCCGAACCACCTCCGCGGGCACGGGATCGCACATGGCCCCGTCGACCAACGCGCGCCCTTCGTGCTTCGACGGCGCCCACACCAGCGGCACCGACGCACTCGCGCGGAAGGCCTGCGTGAGCGAGCCGGCCCCGATCGTCACGCGCTCCCCACTCTCTACGTCCGTGGCCACCGCACGAGCCGGCCGCACCAGCTGTCGGAAGTCGGTGACCCCGCCGAGCAACGGTTCGAAGATCGAGATCAGCCGGTCGCCAGCAAGCAGGCCGGGTCGCGTGAGCGTGAAGTCGAGCGCGGAGAGCATCGTGCGGGGCGTGCCCAGGCGAATCGCCAGACGCTCGAGTTCGCGGGGCGGGATGCCGCTCGCCCAGCCCAGGCCCACGATCGATCCCATGCTCGTACCCGCGACGAGGTCGACCGGAATTCCAGCGTCCTCGAGCACCCTGAAAACCCCGATGTGCGCGAGGCCGAATGCCGCACCGCCACCCAGCGCGAGCCCGACGCTCTTGCCGAGCAGCTTGCGCGCCAGGCGCCTCAGCGGCGGGCCGAGCGGCGAGCCCTCGCGCAGCGCGGCCGCGCCGGCGGCCCTACCCGAGAGCTGCTCGAGCCGCGGATCGCAGGGCAGCACGAAAGGCTCGTTGCTGCAGATAGGAATGGGCTGCGCGCCCTCGTTGAAGAGATTCAGCACGCGTAGTGCGCTGCGACCGGCATCGGCGTCCACGCGGGTGGTCGCGTCGGGCACCAGGCTGACGACTGCGTCGCAGGCTTCACGGCCGACGCGCGCGTGGACTCCCAGGTCGACCACGACGAAGCCGAACTCTCCGGCCAGGCGATCCGAGAGGCCGCTCAGCGTCTCGGCGAGTGCCGTGTCCTGGCGGCGCGAGGGCACCGACAGCACCAGCTCGGCGGGGTCGCCCGCGTAGCGCTCGATGCGGGCGATCAGGTCATCGGCCGCCGGCACGTCGGTCGTCGCCGCCGTGGGCATGCCGAGTCCGATCCGCAGGACATGCTTGCCCGTGAACTCTTGCAGGAGGTGGGCGAGTGCCGTCGCGACGACGCTCTTGCCGCGCAGGGCGGCCGGGCCGCAGACCCCGACGATCGTGCACGCCCGCTTCGGCGCGCGCCCGCGCGCGTTCGACGCCAGGCGCTGACACAGCACGCGCGAGATCGCCTCGAGTGCGCGCGGGTTCGAGAGCAGGTCTTCCTCGAACACCTCGTGCGACAGCGCCAGCAGGCGAGCCGAGCGGGAGGCCGTGACGGTCGCACTGCGCGTGCCGCCGACCAGCAGGGAGATCTCGCCCAGGAAGTCGCCGCGGCGGAGGCGCTGGATGACCGCGGGCACCTTCTCGTCGCTCCACACCTCGAGCTCGCCGCTCGCGACGACGTAGAATTTGTCGCCAGGCGCTCCGCGCCGGCACACCACGTCGTCCTTGCGAAAGCGGACCTCGCGGAAGCGATCGGCCGTGCGTTCGATCTCCTGGGGCGTGAAGCCCGCGAAGATCGGGATCTGGCGAAGCAGCTCGAGATCGGCGGCGGTGGTCACCGGCGGCCTCGCGCGATCGCGCCCAGCAGCTCGCGTGCGCGCAGCGCATCCCGGTGGTTCTCGGGCGCCAGGTTCGGCGTCGCGTCGAGATCCATGGCATCGATCCGATCGAGCATCTCGGCCGCGGTCGCGCGGCCACCGTTCGCGGAGAACTCGAGCTGCCCGAGTGTCTGGTGGGTCAGCACGAACGGCGGGTCGCACTCGATGCTCTCCCGCAACCGGCGCATCACAGCGTCGGCACCGAACTCGGGAAAAGCAGCGCCGATCAGTCGCTGGGCCAGGCCGGGTTGGCGCACGAGGGCCTGGCCGAGATAGCGGTACAGGGCGTTGTGGTAGTAGTCCGGTTCGCTTTCGCGAAGGCGCGCCAGGTACTTGAGGATCTCGGGCACCTGGGTTGCTCGCTTCAGCGATCCCTGCAGGTCGGCGTGGCCGCCGATGCAGGCCGCCGTCCAGAAGAGGGCCCCCGGCGCGTCGTCCAGCTCTACGGCGCGCCGGCCCCGGCGAGCGCCGCGCTCGAACAGCCGGATGCGCTCGCGCGACCTCTCTTCGTAGTCGGCCACATAGTACCAGGCGCGTGCGCACCAGGCGAAGGCGCTGGCGTCGTCCGAGTCTCGTGTCGCCAGATCTTCGAACGACCGCGCCGCGCGGCGGTCTGCCTCGGGCTCGAGCCGGGCATCCCAGTGCTCGAGTGAGGCCTGCCACGGCTCGCCGGTTCCGATCGGTAGCTCCCGCTCCATCGCGTTTCGCAGCGTATCACGGCAGTGGGCGGGCTCGACAAGGCCGCCCGCAGCGTGAGACGATGAATCCCAACGGGACGGGAGTCGTCGTTGCCCTCGAATCAGGCATTATCCGCGCAGGACAGCGTATTCCTCGAGCTCGAGGCGTCCGGTGTGCCCATGCACATTGGCGCGATGCTGGTGTTCGATGGCGGCTCGCTGCGCGACGCAAATGGTGCTTGTGATCTTGGCACCGTGCGCAGCGTCCTGGAGTCGCGCCTGCACCGCGCCGAGAAGACGCGCTGGCGCGTCCAAAAGGTGCCGTTCTCCGGACGCTATGTCTGGGTGGACGATGACCGCTTTCGCCTCGACTACCACTTGCGTCACATCGCGCTGCCGGCACCCGGCAGCCGCGCGCAGCTCGATGCAATCGGCTCGGACTTCTTCTCGCGCGGCCTCGACCTGACGCGTCCGCTCTGGGAGATCCTGGTCGTGGACGGTCTCGAGAATGGGCACCTCGCCGCGCTCTGCAAGTTCCATCACGCGATGATCGACGGGCTCGCCGGCGTGGAGCTGTTGAACCTGCTGCTGCGCGTCGAGCCGAGCCGCGAGAGCGAGTCCCCCAGCAGCTGGGAGGCACGGCGGGCGCCGGGGCCGCGTGAGCTGGCCCAGGAGGAGGCGGAGCGCCGAGTGGGGCTGGCGCGAAGCGCGGCGCGAGGCCTCCTCGATGCCGTCAGGAACCCGAGCGCCTCTCTCGCCACGACGCGCGAGCACGCGCTGGGCATCGCGCACACGCTCCGCGCGATCGCATCGCCGAGTTCGCGCCTCTCGTTCAACGAAGCGATCGGGTCGAGCCGCAGCGTCGAACGCTTTCGCGTTGAGCTCGATGAGTTCAAGACGATCAAGCGCCGCTTCGGGGGTACGATCAACGACCTCGTGCTCGCGCTGGTCGCAGGGGGCTTGCGCCGCTATCTGCGCGCCCACGACTGGGATCCGGACGAGCTGCAGGCGCGCGCGCTGATCCCGGTGAGCACGCGCAGCGACCTCGACCACAGCGGGCTGGGAAACAAGATCGCCGTCGTGGTTTCCGAGCTGCCCGTGGCCGAGCCGGACCCGCTGCGCCGTCTCGAAGCCGTGTGTCGCGCGAGCGACCAGACGAAGAGCAGCCGGCAGGCCCTCGGCACGGAGCTCGTAACCCACCTCGCCGAGTGGACTGCGCCTGCACTTCTCACTCAGACGCTCTTGCTGTCGACCCGTATGCGAGCCGCAAACCTGATGGTGACGAACATCCGTGGTCCGGGCGTGCCTCTCTACGTGCTCGACGCACCGCTGCTCGAGGTCTACCCCGTCGCCGAGCTGTGGCCGGAGCAGGGCCTCAACGTCGCGGTCTTCAGCTACGCGGGCTTCCTGCACTTCGGCGTCAATGCGGACCCCGACATCGTGGAAGACGTGGGCGATTTCTGCGCGTTGATGCGAGAGGAGTTCGCCGAGCTCGCGAAGCTGGCGGCATAGGTGCGGTGCCGCGGTGTGGCTGAGCAGCGCAGCTCATGCGTCGGGTGGCTCGAGGTAGAAGCGGCGTCCGAACCAGCGGTAGAAGGCGCGGGAAACGAAGCCGGGTAGCCGGGGCGTGAGCCACGCTGTCAGTGACATCGCCGCGCCCGGTATGCAGATCTGCTTGCCATTTTCGAGCGCGCGCAGTGCGACATCCACCACCTGATCGGTGGTGACGAGGGTGAAGCCTGGGAACCGGCCGTCGTCCAGGTTCGCGTTGGCGGCGAACTCCGTGCGAACCGGGCCGGGACAGACGGCCAGGATGCGGACCCCGGTTCCTCGGCACTCCTCCGCCACCGCCTGGCTAACGCTCGTGAGAAACGCCTTCGTCGCGCCGTAGTTCGCGAAGTACGGGTTCGGCTGGAAGCCGGTGGAAGACGCCACGTTGACGATCGAGCCCCGGCCGCGCTGCAACATGGCCGGCAGCGCCGCGCGCATGAGCCGCATGTTCGCGATGCCATTGAGCTGAAGCTCGGCGACGAGTCGTTCCGGGTCCAGCTCTGCAAAGCGGCCGCAGCTGCCGAACCCCGCGCTGTTGACCAGCAGCTCGACGCGTGGATCGCCGAACAGGCGTTCTTCCACGAGCCTGCGCTCGTCTGGCACCAGGAGGTCGGCCGCGAGCACCTCCGCGTCCACGTCCGAGCCCGCCACGATCCGGTTGGCGAGCGCCGCGAGCCGTTCTCGGCGCCGCGCAACGAGCACGACGTCGTACCCGCGCTGCGCGAGCCTGAGTGCGAACGCCTCGCCGATGCCCGAGGTGGCACCCGTGACGACGGCTAGCGGTCGCCCGCCTGCTTCCAACGGTGACGCCATGCAACGCTCCCGGCGCACTCATAGCGCCGCGACCATTCTATCACCGCCGCCACCGGGGACTGGAGGCACGCGCTGCGCTCGCGCCCGACATGGTGTCGAACTGGCCCGTCCCGGGACGCTGAGACCAGACCGGCATGACCTAGGTCGTGGACTGGGTTGAGCCAACATGGAGCCGACGAGCGGACTCGAACCGCTGACCTGCTCATTACGAGTGAGCTGCGGGGTCCGTCCGCCGACGTCCGCAGGCGTATGCCGGGCAGGGGCTTGTGGGATCCCGGGATTCCGCGGGCGTCCGCCGAGATGCGCCGACGTGCGCCCCCGTTGCTACACCGCTGCTGTCAAATACAGCGCGGGCTTGGGATCCATCGGCACAACGGGCTGGTGGCGGAGGGCCAGCACCTCGGCGTGGAGCGCAGCGCGGCTCCGGAACAGGGATCGAAACGTTACAAGCAGAGCCAGAGGGGCAGGGGGCATGCTGGATTCAGGCTGACCCAGGTGTCCGAAATCCTCAACGGGTGCGGGCCGGACGGGGTTCTTGGAAGGCACAGGGGCCACAGATACGGCCGCGTGCCCCGGGCTAAGAGCGACGGCGTGTTACGATTGTGTGGCTGCGCGAGAGACACGTCAGACGGCGGTCTCCGATGCAGCGGAGCGGGGCAGAGACGGCTTGATGACGGACTCGATCTGGAAGGTCTTCGAGGTCGCGGAGCTCGAGGAGAAGGGGAAGGTCCTTGGACCGCCCTACATGGAGTTCCTTCGGGTTCCTTCACTCAGTTGCGGCATCTACTTCCTCGAAGCCGGCGCCCCCGACCTCCAGACGCCGCACGATGAGGACGAGGTCTACTACGTGCTGAGCGGCCGGGCTCGTATCCGCGTTGACGGCAAAGAGAAGCAGGTGCAACAGGGCTCCATTCTCTACGTCCGAGCCACCGCCGAGCACTCCTTCTTCGAGATCGAGGAGGACATCACGCTGCTCGTCTTCTTTGCGTCGGGCGGCCCCTCGGAGGCGTAGCCACGCCAGGAGTCTGCGCGGCAGAAGGCGTGCGTGGCCAGGCGTGGAGACGGCCCGCTGGCAAGGCGCGGAACCGCCGGCGAAGCGGCCCCTACGGTAGGGTTTCGCAACGCAGCCAGCCCCCTCGCTTGGCCTTCGAGCGCTACACCGCCGAGGTGGTCTTGGCCTCGGCGATCTCGCGCCGGATTTCCTCGTGCCGCTTGCGGTCGATGTCGTAGCCCCAGAGCAGGCCGACCGGCGCCAGGATCATCAGCAACACGCAGGGTCCGTAGACGATGCCGAGACCGTCGATGACAGTCGACGGCACGCTGGCTGGGTCTGCGTTCGGATTGAGTCCCACGAAGTCGATGGCGATGCCCGCGAGAAGAGTGCCCAGACCCGACGTCGCCTTGCTCACGAAGGAGACCGCGCTGTAATAGATGCCCTCCTGCCGCGTGCCGTAGACGCGCTCGTGCTCGTCGGTGACGTCCGCGATCATGGCGTTGCCGAGGACGCTGATGAGCCCCATTCCCAGACCGCCGATGAAGGAGCCGCCCAGCAGGAGCGGCAGCAGCCACGGGTCGCCGTTCGCAGGCGCCCAGCCCAGCAGTCGGGCGTTCACCATCAGCGACGTGAAGAACGCGAACCAGAGCATCCCCAGGATCTTGGCGTTGCGCTTGCTCTTCATTCGGGCGGCGATGGGCGAGGCGATCACGGCACCCAACACGCCTCCGGCCATTCCCGTTGAGAGCTGCACGCCGAGTGTCAAACCCTCGAGCCGGAAGAAGAAGGTGAGAATGTAGGTCGCCAATGTCGAGAGCAGGCCCATCACCGCGGCATTCGCAATCATCGAGCTCAGGATGAAGCGGAATGGGCGCAGGCCCATGGCGTGGCGCAGCTCACGGAGAAGGCGCCCAACGCTGAAGTGGACCTGCTCGGCTGGGGCCTTGGAGAGACGCGGGATGCAGGAATGCGTGCCGATCCCGGAGAGCAGGATCGTCGCCGCCATGGCGATCGAGGCCGTCAGCGCGAAGCCCGGGTAGTTGGCGGGGTCGAGCTGCCCGTCCTCGCCGAAGAAGATCACGAAGCCGACCATGATCACGCTCACTCCCCCCGCGATGGAGAGGAACGAGCGCACGGCGGCCAACGTCGTGCGCTCGTCGTAGTCGGGTGTGAGCTCGGCGCCCAACGTCATGTGCGGCACCGAAAAGAAGGTGAGAGCGGTCCGCGTTGCCACGGAAAAGCAGAGCAGCCAGGCGAAGAGACCGGCTTCGCCGAGACCCTCCGGCGGAACGAAGAGCAGGTAGAACACGAGAGCGAAGGGCAGCGCGGAGCCATACATGAAAGGATGGCGGCGACCCCAGCGTGACCGATGGCGATCCGAGATCGAGCCGACCAGTGGATCGGTTGCGGCGTCGACGACGAGGGCGATGGCGAGGGCCGTGCCCGCCAGACTGCCCGAGAGCCCAAGCACCTGGTTGTAGAAGAAGAGTAGGAAGTAGCTGAAGGCCCCGTACAGGATCCCCTCGGCGTAGGAACCGAGTCCGAACGCGATGCGCACCGGCCAGCCGACAGCGGGATCAGAAGGCAAGCGCCCACTCCTCGCCGGTGACTATCAAGTCGTTCACGAACTCGGTGTGGTGTCTGAGCGCGTTCTCGGACATCGCAATCTCCGCTTCGGATTTCTGAATGCGCGGCACTGTCCGCGAGATCTTACATGCCCTGGGCACTGTCGTCTCCCGGGCCTACTGCTTCGCTGATATGTTAGTGGCTCTCGGTGTCGGAGGGGCGGTGCTCGGTCCCAGTGCTCCCTCAGCGTTTTCGTGATCACGTAAGTATGGAGCCGACGAGCGGACTCGAACCGCTGACCTGCTCGTGACAAGGACGATGCTTCCCCGGGGAAATGGTGGTCGCGGTAAGCGGCGCTGCGTCAACTAGAGCGTCCTGATTCGCAACTCATTCCTCGCACTCCACTTCATCTGAGTCTCAACGACTCAGGGCCTCACCACGACCATGTGAATTCGCTTCGGCTTGTGGCCCACTTCGATCGTGGACACGATCGAGAGGCTCGTCGTGTCGATGACCGTGACATTTCCGTTCGAAACTTCGTCCTCCTGGGTGGTGACGTATACGAATCGACTATCCGGCGTGAAGGCCACCCAGTTGGGCATGTCGCCCACCACAATCGAACCAACGAGCTCGAGAGTGGGCAGCGAGTACGCGTACACCGCTCCGTCGATGTTGCTCGCTGCCCAAAGCTGTTTCTGGTTCGGACTGACTCCGATTCCGTGGCACTTGGTGAAGGAATCGGGGCTCTCTCGACTCTCCGGCCAGACGATTCGAGCTGTTTCTCTTCCAGAGGAGAGGTCCAGCTCGACGAATCCGTGGAGCTGTGAGTACTGCACGTAGATCTTGCTCGAATCATCGAGCAGTGCGGCCGGTCGGGGCTGTCCAGCCAGCGGGTAGACGCGGACGATCTGACGCGTCTCCGCATCGATCTTCGCAATCTTCTTGCTGAAGATCGATGTCGCGAAGATCCATCGCCCATCGGAACTGGCGTAGGTGTTGTGGGGCGCGCTCATGCGCGTTCCGTCTTCGGGGTCGATCATTGCGATCTGACCGACCATCTCTCCCCGACTCGTGTCGACGATCACCTGCCGCTGTCCCGCCACGTCCGGTGCATAGAGGAAGCGGTCCCCAAGAGCCAGCGACGGCTCATTGAGCCGGGTATCGGGCATCTGCGGATCAAGATTCGGTCCGATCTGAGCTCGCCAAAGGATTTCGAGTGAGCGTGTGTCGATCGTGACCACCTCGGGCACGTCCTCCAACGTCACGTAGACTCGATCGCCTGCCGCAGCGGGGGCGCTTCCGTGTGGCTGGCCGCCGACCTTGATCGTCGAGATCACAGAGCGGGTCGAGTCATCGATGACACTGATGGAGTGGCTCCGACTTCCAGTGTTCGCGACGAAGAAGTTGATCGCAGGCGAATTCGCACTTCCGAGATCACATCCAACATCCTCGCATTCGCTGGGTGTCTTCCCGCATCCCGACAGGAAGGTCCCGAAGATCACGACGGAAGCAAGGCGGATAGTTTGGCTGCAGGTCATCCACTGGGTCTCCCTAGTTGTCCAACGCACCCAATTCAACCCAGCGACGAATCGTCTCGATCTCGGATCTCTTCAGCGGGGCATCCGGCGCTGGCATGGCCAAGCCACAAGGCGGCTGGGTGCTGAGTTTCATCAACAGAAGGCTCGAGGTCGGATCGCCGGGCACTACGCGAACCAGCTTCGAACCCGCGCAAGCCAAGCCGGTGGCCGGAACATTCACCAGGGCTTCGTAGGCCCGCTCTTGGCTGCCGAACGGCAGCGCTCCCGCCGGAGAGTCTGCGCCGTGACAGAAGCTGGCACCGCAACCCGCAGGCAGGAGAATCCGTTCGTATATCCCTGAAAACGTCGGCGGTGCAAGCTCGACAGGGTTCGTGGCATGTGCGAGCTCCGCAGGATGGAACGAGATCCAACCCGCGGCCACGAGACCGACGGCGGCGCCAACGTTTCGGGATCGAGCTGCGCGGCGCCCGACGGAAGCAGCACAAAAAATTGACATCGAGTCAATTTTTATCCAAGATACCCCGGATGTCAATGGATATTCTCGATGAGTAAGCCGCGCATCGCTGATCTGCGGCGCGCTGAGATTCTGAAGGCCTTCGAGAAGTGCATCAGGCGGGGAGGCATCGAGGCCACTACGGTTCAGGAGGTCGCCAACGCTGCGGGGGTTCAGCGCACCCTGATCAATCACTACTTTGGCGACAAGCAGGCGCTCATCGCTGCGCTGATCCGGCAGATCGTGGCGACATCGACTCGGGATTTCGTGTCGAGTCTGCGTGACGACGAACCGATTTCGGTTGGCGTGGAGCTCATCTTTGGTCGAAAGATGGACCGCACCGGAAATTTGATCGGCGCTTTACGCGCCAGCAGCTTGGACGATCACGCGACTCGAAAACTCCTCCGCGAGATGTACGAGAATTTCGAGACGGTCCTCTGCGACTACCTGATGCGTCAGGTCCCTGGCGCCGCCGAATCTCAGTGCCGAGCAGTTTCGTTCTCGATCATGTGCCTCGCTGCGGGCGCCTCAAGAATCACAGCCGTTGGCTTCGGCCGTGAGAGGCGGAGTGAGGCCGCAAAGGCTGCGAAGTCCCTCGTGATGAACCTGTGACGGCTCTCCCTTTTCCGGCAGGCTCCACGCGGCGCACGCAATCATCGCCCCCTCATCACCACCCACTACCTGGCTGCACAACCGGGGGCTTGTTTCCAGGTGAGCCAGGCCCCGAACAATCTAGCTGGATCGATCTGAGGGAGGCAGTTTACCTACACCGCACCGCCGATCCCGCCGTCCACGGGAAGGGCGGCACCGGTGATGTATCCGGCATCCGAGGAACACAGAAACAGACTCACCCGCGCGATCTCCTCGGGATCGGCGATGCGGCCCAGCGCGATCTGCCCGGCGACGCGTTCGAGGGTGGCCGGATCGTCGGCATCGATCGCTTCGGTGAGCATCGGCGTGAGGACGCCACCCGGGCAGATGCAGTTGATTCGAATCTTCTCCCGGCCGTGATCCAGTGCCAGTGACTTGGTGAGGTGGATGACCCCGGCCTTGGCGGCGCAGTAGGCGAAGTGCTTCGGCATGCCGACCAGGCCGGCGAGAGAGGCGATGTTGACGATGTTGCCGCCGCCGCTCTTCCGCATGGCCGGGATCGCGGCTTTGCAGCCCAGGAAGACGCCCTTCAGGTTGGTGTCGATGATGCGGTTCCAGTCTTCTTCGCTGGTGTTGTCGATGTCCTTCCACAGAGTCACGCCGGCGTTGTTGATCAGGATATCCAGGCGGCCATAGGTGGAGAGCGCCGTGTCCACCGTGCGCTGAACATCCCGCGCGCGGGTGACGTCGGCCTCGATTGCGGTGGCGAGCTTGCTCTCCCTGCCGTTGATCAGGTTCGCGGTCTCTTCAGCGCCGCCGGCGTTGAGATCGGCCACGACGACCCGGGCCCCCTCCTGACTGAAGAGCAGAGCCGTGGCCCGCCCCTGGCCCGAGCCGCCTCCCGTGACGATGGCTACTTGATCCGCCAATTTCATGCTGTACTCCCCCGTTCGCGGAGCGCCTGCATCCTCGCTCCCTTGTCCTCGATGGTTCGAACGCGTTCCGTCGCAGCTTGTCATTCTATGCCGAGCAATGACCCGGGGCATAGGATTTGCTAGCGGGGTCCTTGGCAGGAGCGGTCCTCCCCCGAATCCAGTCCACTACCGGAGAGAGTTTTCGATCCGATCTTGGTCTGGCACGTAAGTATGGAGCCGACGAGCGGACTCGAACCGCTGCCTGCTCATTACGAGGACGTTGGTGCCCCGCGGGAACTCGCGATCGCGACAGGCGGCATCATGTCAACGAAAGTTCCGAGCTTCATCGGGCCTGACTAGCTCGCTACGACGCGAGTTCGCGTGGACCTTCATCCGGGTAACCCCTCTGAGATTCTGGTTGGTGTTGTAACCCCAAGTCTCTCGGACGAGCCCGGATGAACAACCTACTGGGCGATCACATCTAGCGTGCCCGTCCCCTCAGCTGTTGCAGCTCCGTCGGTGGGATGTGCGCTGTGGAGCGTGTTTCGAGACCGACCGTGTCCGCTCTCCGGTATGTTTCGAAGCGCTCTGGGCATCACGCCCGCCCGATCGATGGAGACGTAGTGGACGCATGAAGAACAACCGCTTCGCGCTGGCATCTCTCGCCGTCTTGGTGAGCTGCGCAACCCCCACCGCCGACCGGCTCGAACCCCTTAGCGGTGAGAACCTCTTCAAGCACGTTACTCGATATGCCGCGTACAATAACCATCATACAACCAACAAAA
>JAFDDG010000070.1 GCA_019310965.1 Deltaproteobacteria bacterium | reverse complement strand
CCAAGCCGACGGGGATCATCGCGGTTGGAGGCGTCTTCTCCACGCTGCAGGTGCTGCCTCTGCTCTTGCTGACTCTGGATGCGTGGCGAGGGAAGTCGGAAGCGGGTCGGGCCCAAAAGCACGTCGCCGCGGGACGACAGGAGTTCCTGATGGAAGGTGTCTGGCTGTTCATGCTTGCCGTGAACTTCTGGAACATCTTCGGAGCCGGCGTTTTCGGCTCGCTCATCAACCTCCCGATCGTCAACTACTATGAGCACGCAACCTACATGACCGGCAACCATGCTCACGCCGCCATGTTTGGGGTGAAGGGGAACATCGCGCTGGGCGGAATGCTGTTCTGCATCCAGCACATGATCCCCAAGAGCGCCTGGAACGAGCAGTTGGTCAAGAGGGCCTTCTGGTCGCTGCAGGGTGGCTTGGCTCTGATGATGTTCCTCGACCTGTTCCCGGTAGGCTTGTACCAGTGCATGATCGTCGTTCAGGAAGGGCTCTGGTTCGCCCGATCCCAGGAGATCCTGACCGGTGGCGTGTGGAAGACTCTGACCTACTTCCGCTCGATCGGAGGGACTCTCTTCATCGTCGGTGGCGTGGCGCCGCTGATCTGGTTCATCGTGAAGAGTGCCAGTCACCTCAAGGCCGAAGCTGATTCGGACGAGGGCGAATGGACGGTCTACGAGAAGGATTGGGCTGCTTGACCCAAGACTGAGATTCCGGTCCTACTGCGGCCCGGCCTTCTCACCACTGGGTGAGAAGGTCGGGCCGTTCGCCGTCAGGTGCCCCTGGGATGCTGGGGCCTTCGTTTCCAGAGAGGCCGGCTCCCGGCCATCCCCCGTCCTCCTCGCGTCAGGCCTCGATCCGCGGTGCGGATTCTCGAGGTCCTCGTCGTGGGGCCAGGAGTGTGCTGATGTCGGACTACGTCGTCGGAGTTGCTAACGTCATCGGCGGTGTATTCTGCCACGCGCTGATCAACGGTAAGATCAATCCGTCCGAAGCAAATCTCGAGTTCTGGTCGAACTGGCGCGACCGGCACCCTACATTCAGTAACTATGGCCCGCCTTTTTTCGTTGCGTTCGGGGTTCTTCGCATCGCGCTCGGGCTGCTGGGCTGATGGGGCTGCACTCCGAGATGAGGCCGCCTCCCACCAAGCACCCCTCGTGGCATTCGCCGCAACACTGAGGCGGATCTGAAAAACAGGCGTGGTTTTCCTGCGCCCTAGAGCGAGTGTGATCAATGTCGAAATATTATCTTCTGATGTTCTTGGTTATGGGAATTGCGCTCTACTATGCGTTTATTCGGGATCCTTGTAACAGACAGGTGAGAACGGATTTTTCGAGCAAGCACCCAAGCTATGAGATCGTGGATTCTCGTCCTTCAGAGGGCTCTCCCGAAAGCGTTCGTTGTAATATTTCCTATCGAGAACCTGATAGTGATCAGGTCTATCGGGATACCTGGCTGTACATCTTCTCGAAGAAGGGCTGGGAGTTCTCGAAAGTTCTCGAGGCACGTATGGAGGAGAAGGCACTCTGATCCAGCATCACGAGTGCGCTTCGGAAGAGGTTTCTTTCTGCTTGTTGAAGAATTAGAGAGCCTGCTTCTGGTCATCAGGCGAACTTCGGATCGCTGGTCCTCGAATTCCCGTCGGGTGCCCCCGTGGCACGATTCTGCGGGGCTCGATGCAACCCCGACATGGGCAACGTCGTCGTGGCAATTCACTTCCGACCCCTTCTGAGAACTCTGCCCGGGCTGCTGAAGCACCCGTTCGCTGTCGATCTGGGCGTGGAGTTCTTGCACGGCATCGTCGACACGCCGCTGATGAAGGCGGCATTCCGGCAAATGCTCATCGGCGTCGGCGCATCGGAGCGTGTGTTCCTGGAGTCGCTGACGCGCGCGCCGATCGATCACGATGCGCTCGCGCGGCTGCCGGAGGACACCTTCGGTGGCGCCTACAGTCGTTTCCTGGCGACCTATGGCTTCGACCCGGAGTTCCACGCGAAGGTGTATCCGGATTGCCTCGAAGACCTGGAGCGCGACTGGGTCTACGCGCGCTTCGCACGGCTACACGACCTGCACCACGTGATGCTTGGCGTCGGCGTCTCCCCGCAGGAGGAGATTGCGATGCAGCTCTTCTTGCTCGTCAATACGCGGGATCCGGTGGCGACAGTGTTCGCGACGGGTCTGCCGTATCTCGCCGCTCGTTACCGGAAGCTGGGCCGCATCTGGGCCGAGAGTCGCAAGCTCGTCAAAGCCGCGCGGGCGTTACCGAACCTGTTCCGCTTTCCATACGAGAACGTGATGGCTGAGCCGCTCGTCGAGGTGCGCGCGCGGGTCGGCCTGCCGATGGGAGGCTACGCGGCAGCCTGGTGAAGCGAAGTCCCTGGCGAGCTGCCAGGACTTCCGCAAATCGGAGAGCACTGCGAGTGCCGTCGTGAGGGTGCGAGCAAGAGAAGCCGGGACGCCGCCGTTCAACTGGCTCGAGCTACTTCCCCGTCCGCGACCCCGACGAGGATCCGCCCGTCCCTGATCGTGACGGAGTAGGTCGGCAGCGTGTCGCTTCCGGCGCTCGCCAGCAGCCAGGGAGCCTTTGTGCGGCTGCCGTCGGCAACGCTGTAGCAGGCGCCGTGAAAGCGGCATTTGATGCTCTTCCCATCCCATTTTCCGGTGCTCAGGGGGAGCTTCATGTGGGGGCACCTGGCGTCGACGGCCCAGACGTCCTCGCCCTTGCGAAGCAGAAGCACTTTCTCCCCATTTACAGCGACGACCTTCTTGCCCCCATCCGAGATTGCCGCGAGGGCGCACGCATCGTGTTCCATGGATCCTCCTTCGGTCGGGGACCTTAGCAGCCTGCGACGAGCCCGGGATGTGATCGCGAACGGATCGATGCGGGGAGGAGCGCGATGCGGAATGCGCTTCGCCCTCGACGCACGCTTCTCACCAATAGAGGCAGAGGTAGAGGATGGGCCAGATGCCCACCACGAAGTACCAGAGGAGGCGTGCGGCCGAGAAGGTGCTGCTGTTCAGGGATCCGCGCAGCTCCCCGTCGTCGCGGAGAGGCTGCAGGCGCACCCAGGCGATGCCCATGAAGATCAGCGCGCCGAGGGCGTTGGCGCCGTGCGTCCCCACGATGAGGCAGAAGAGGGGGCCGTGCTGGGTCGAGGTCAGGCTCAGCCCCTCGCGGATCAGCGCGACCCATTGGATGCCCTGAAAGAACAGGAAGAAGGCGCCTAGCGTGATGGCGGTGAGGATGAGGGGGCCGATCCGCTTCTCCCCCTCTTCCCACGTGCGAGCTGCCTGGAAGATCAGGGCGCCGCTGAGCAGCAGGGCCGCGGTGTTGATGGCCGTCTCCGCCAGCGGGAACCAGGGTTGTCCGGCAGGCGGCCAGACGACGCCGGCGGCCACCCGCGTGAGAAGGAATGCGCCCACCATTCCGGCGATGATCATCGCGTCGAAGACCAAGAAGATGAGCGTTGCGATGGTGCGATATTCCAGGAAGGGAGTTCGCACCACGCGTCGACTCGGGTCGAGCGGGATGACGTTCTGTCCGCTCATCGGCGAGCCTCTTGCGCAGGCCCGCGCGGAATGAAGCCCGGGGTGGTGCACGGCATGGTGATCACGTAACGGCGCTCGATGGTCATGAGATGAGCACGACAAGCCCCGCCGGGAGCCCTATCCGAGCGAGGCCCAGTAGTAACCTTCATTCTACAGCATCGTGACGCGCATCCCCCGGCTTTCCCACGCTGGCTTGCGGCAGTGCGGCTGAGGGTGCCAGCGTCATCGCGGCGTGCTGCGGGGTCGCTTCCCGGGGCCTCTCAGCGCGTTGGGGACGCTGTGCCATACTCTCGAAGCGGTTCCTCGGACGAAAACGGGGTAGGGGCCATGCGTTCCATCGCGACGCTCGTGTGTTTCGGCACTTGGCTGCTCGCCTGTGTGAGTTCGCCCGAGGTGCCCATCTGCCGGGAGCGGCTGGTCGATGTACCGCCGCCGCCGGATGCCTGTCTGCAGCGGGCGGACGGGCGGGTCTATCTCCAGCTCGTGGCGGGCGAGTTCTCGGATGACCTCATGAGCTGGCGGACGGGGCCCGGGTCGGCCGAGGTCACCCTCGGCTTCGATGCCGAATCCCGCGTGGCATCCGCGTGCCTCGGTCCCACAGTGGGTCAGACGGTGAGCCGGCGGGCGCCGCCCGCCGTGGTGGCGCTGCGCGAGCTGCCGCGCGGACCGGCCTGCCTGTCGAATCGGCGTCTGGTCCTCGCGTGGGAGAGCCCGGTCGTCACCCACGAGGAGATCATCGAGGCCACTCTGGCATGCCAGCCAGCGTCGGACCGCCTGCGGTATGCCATCTCGTCCTGTCGCTTGACGGCGCTGTGCAGCGCGGAGGAGGTGCAGGCGCTGGAGAGCGAACGGGAGAAGGTGCTCTCGGAGTGCGTGCTGCGCAGGCTGCCCCTCACGGTCTCCATTCCGAGCGAACGGACCCACGTCAACTTCCTGCCGAGCGCGCAACGCCCGCCCAGCAAGGCGCGCGCGTTGACGGCCCTGACCGCCTGCGCGGCTCCGGCCGACGAGACCGTGCTGGTCGCGTGCATGCAGGCGCTCGGCTGGGAACCGATGCGCTAGATCGAATTCTGCCGCCGCCGTGCTGGCCGCTCGCGATCTTTCGCGGCTTGCCTACTCTCGCGGCGTGCGAGTGATCGGGTTGATGTCCGGGACGTCGGCGGATGGGGTCGATGCGGCGCTGGTCGAATGGCCGGAGGGTGAGGCGCCCCGGCCGTTCGAGCTGCTGGCGTTTCGCGAGCTGCCGTACGCGGCGGAGCTTCAGGAGCGCATCCACCGGCTGGCGGCGGGGCGCAGTGAACCGGGGCGCGCGCTGGCCGATCTGGCCGCGCTCGACGTCGAGCTCGGCGAACGCTTTGCCGAGGCGGCCCGCGGCGTGGCCCAGGCGGGCGGCATTGCGTTGGCGGACGTCGACGCAATCGCCTCCCACGGGCAGACCGTGGCGCATCACCCGGAACTGCGCGCCACGTTGCAGATCGGGGATCCGTCGCTGATCGCCGAGCGCACCGGTGTCACGACCGTGGCGGACTTTCGCAGCCGCGACCTCGCGGCGGGCGGGGAGGGCGCACCGTTGGCGCCGTTCTTCCACTTTGCCGCCTTCGCGGATGGGCAGGAGTCGCGGCTGGTGGTCAACCTCGGCGGCATTGCCAACGTCACGTGGCTGCCGGCGGGGGCCGGGCCGGAAGACGTGCTGGCCTTCGACGTCGGGCCTGCGAATGCGCTTCTCGACGGCGTGGTGCGGGTCTGGTCGGAGGCCGCCGAGCGCATCGATGCGGGGGGCGCCGGAGCGCTGCGTGGCCAGCTGGACGAGCAGGAGCTCGAGCGCCTGCTCGACGACGACTTTCTGCGCCGCGGGCCGCCGAAATCCACCGGGCGCGAGCGCTACGGCAGCGCCGAGGCGGAGGCGCTGGTTGCGGGCTGGCGCGAGCGAGGGCGTGAACGCGATGACCTGCTGGCAACGCTGGTGGCGTTCTGCGTCGAGGCGGTGCGGCGCGCCGCCGTTGATTTCCTGGCGGGGGCGGAGGCCGTGGGCGGCGTGCTGGTGGGGGGTGGCGGTGCGCGCAATGGGGCTCTGATGCGCGGGCTGGCGACTGCATTTCCCGCCGCGCGGGTCGAGCCGCTCGCCGCCGCCGGGGTGCCGTCCCAAGCCTGTGAGGCCATGGCCTTCGCGCTGATGGGGCGCAACCGCCTGCTCGGGCTACCCAATCACCTGCCGCGCTGCACGGGAGCGTCGCGGGCCAGCGTGCTGGGAGAGATCGTGCCCGGGCGCTAGCCGCCGGCCAGAGGCCGGGTGGATGAGATGGCCTCTAGAGCTCGACGGCGGTGCCGTCGTCGGCGACGTCGAAGTCGGTGTTGTCGGCCGCCTCGCGCATCTTCTCGCCCAGGTGCGTCAGCACGGTGCGGCCGCAGTCGAACTCGTGCCCGTGTTTGAGCAGGTCGTCGTGACTCAGGTGTAGGCCGAAACCCCGCTTGTGATAGGTGCACTCGCAGATGAAGAGATCGGCGCCGGCGACGCGGCTCGGCAGCTCGGGGAACCAGCCGGTGTCGCCCGAGTAGGCGACGCGCTGGTGGCCGCTGTGCACGATCATGCCGTGGGGGCAGGTGTTCGGCTGGTGCAGGGTTTCGAACGCGTCGCAGCGCACGGGGCCGACGTCGACCTTCTGCCCGGCGACGAACTCGGTGTAGATGACCGGGAAGCTCCACTCTCGTTCATCCAGCGCGTAGCACATGGCCGCGGCGAGGCTGCGCACGAGGCTCTCCGTGCCGACCGGACCGGCGACGTGCAGCGGGTGGGTGCGCCCGTCCTCGTACAGCGCGGCGAGCAGGAGGTAGGGAATGCCGCCGATGTGATCGCCGTGAAAATGGGAAATCAGGATGCCGTCGATCTCGTTGCGGTCGATGCCGAGCTCGTTCAGCCCGGTGAGGGTGGTGGCGCCGCAGTCGAGCAACACACTGCCGTTCGGAGCCCGCAGCAAGACGGCGGACTGGCGTCGCCCGCAGGCGCCGAAGGCGTCGCCTGTACCGATGAAGACCAGCTCGCTCACGGGCCGGCTTCCGGCTCGAGGCAGGCATGGAAGACGCCGCCGGCAAACACGCCGTTGCTGGCTTCGGTTCCAGCAGGCACCTGCTCTCCCTCCCAGATCACAGCGCGTCGCAGGCTAGCTCCTGCAGCGAGCGTTGCGCCAGCGCCGACCACCAGATCGTCGCGCAACTCCACACCCTCCGCCCGCGCGCGCGCGTCCAAATCGATGTACGAGAGCGCAGGCGGGTCCAGATTGACTGAGAGGTACTCGGCCAAGGTTCCCACAGGCTCCCACGCTCCGTGTGTGACATCCGTCACATCGGCGCGGATGTCTTCGGCTCCGCTCTCGAGCAACGGTCCGAGCCAATGGTCGAGATGTCCGAAAATCTCGCGTTCCGGCAGAGTCTCCAGAGCGCGGGCGGAGATCACGTTGGCCCAGACGTAGATGCCGGCGTCGCATTCTCCTCCGAGGTCGAGTCGCGAGCCGATGCGGCGCACGCGCCCGTCGGCCGCCGTGCCGACGGTGCCGAAGCTCCTGCTTCGCGGGTCGCGGCGCAGCAGGAAGGTCACCGCGTCCTGTCGCTCGCGGTGCGTGCGGCATAGCGCCGTGAGGTCGGCGTCGAGCAGCATGTCGCCTCCGATGATCAGACACGGATCGCTCTCGCGAAGAAAGTGCGCCGCGCGGCGGATGGCGCCGCCGGTATCCAGCAGCGTCTCTTCGAGGGAGAACTCGAGCCGCATGCCGGGCGGGCAGCAGCGCTCCGCCGCCTCGATCAGCAGGTCGGGCAGGTGGTGTGCGTTGATGATGACCTCGGTCACCCCATGCGCCGCCAGGAGCTCGAGCTGGCAGGCGATGAGTGGGATGCCGCGCACCGGCATCGTTGGCTTCGGCCGCAGCTGGGTGAGCGGGAGCATGCGTGTGCCGAGCCCGGCCGCGACGATCATGCCTCGCACGGGGTCTCCGGCAGCTCGGCGATCAGCGCGGCGAGGGCGGCGAAGTGTGGGTCGCGCTTCGCGACCCGCTCGGCGGCGGCACCCAGCGCCCGCTGGGTTGCGGGCACGTGGCGCAGGTAGCGGGTGTCGCCACGCTCCCGCGCCACGAAGTGGAAGCGCGCCAGGTCCTTGCCCTTGCGGCTGAGTGTCAGCAGGTCGAAGCGCTCGGCGAACCGGCTGGCACTCGGTGCGTCGGGCAGGGCGTTGCGAACGCGTTCCTTCAGCATCGAGAGCTCCGTGGGAGCGAGTTCCACGTAGGAGTCGCGCAAGAGGCACACGGCGTCGTATTCGGGCGGAGCGAGCAGGGCGCCCTGCAGATCGATCAGGGTGAGGTGCTGCCCGCGGGACGCAGACGGGTCGACGTGAAGGTTGGCGCTCTGGAAGTCGCGGTGGGCCAGCCGCGCCGGTGCCGCCGCCGCGCTCTGCGCGATGCGGGCAAAGGCGTCGCTCACGCAGGCGCGCTCGCTCGATGTGGTGTCGCGGCCTCGGCTCGGGAGCGCATGATCCGCGAAGAGCGCCGCCTTGTACGCGAAGAGCGGAGCGTCGAGCCGTCGCTCGAAGGCCGCCACGGCGCAGGCTTCGATGCGCTGCAGGCGCGGGATCAGATCGCAGGCCTCGGCGTAGAGCTCGCTGCGCAGACCGGGGTCGTTCGCCGCGTCGCGCAGCGTCAGGTCGCCGGCGTCTTCCAGCAACTCGATGCCGGCCTCCGAATCGCCGCCGAGGCGGCCCGGCACCGGCAGCCCGTTGCGCTCCAATAGCGCACGCACCGGCTCGAGGGGCGGCTCTGGCGGTACGCCGGTCGGCCGGCCGGCCGGGTCTTCCGGCACGTCGATGCGTGCGATGAGCGTCTGCGGCGTGTCCTCACCGTCGAGCGTGAGTCGCGCGAAGCGTCGCAGGCCGAGCTCGCCGGGGAGCCAGTGAAGCCGGGTCACGTGTCGGTCGAGCTGTTCCGAGACCATGGTGCGCAGGCGCGCTTCGAGCTGTGCGTCGCTTCCGTCCATGGCTCAGCCGAAGAAGAAGTGGCATGCCGCAGTGGCGCCCAGCAGGCCGGCCAGGTCGCCCGCCAGGCAGGCGATCAGCGCGAAGCGCACGTCGCGGATGCCCGCTGCGCCGGCGTATAGCGTGAGCACGTAGAAGGTGGTGTCGGTCGAGCCCTGAAGCGTGCTCGCGAGCATGCCGACGAACGAGTCCGGTCCGTGGGTATGGAGGATCTCGGCCATCACGCCGAAAGCGCCGGTGCCCGAGAGGGGGCGCAGCAGCGCCATGGGCAGCACCTCGCCGGGAATGCCGATGCGGCTCGTCAGCGGGTCCAGCAGGCCGATCACGAGATCGAGCGCACCGGACGCGCGGAACATGCCGACGGCCACCAGAATCGCGACCAGGTACGGAGTAATGCGCACCACCACCTCGAGCCCCTCGCGGGCGCCCTCGATGGCCGACTCGTAGAGGCGCACACGACCGCCCACGCCGACGAGCAACATCGCAGAGACCAGCAGTGGAAACAGCCAGGCCTTCGCGACCGTGTTGAACGTCTCCATCGCAGTGTGGCTCGGCAGCTCGTTCAGGACGGCGCGCACCAGCCCCGTCGCCAGCGCCAGCAGCGCCACAGCGATGAAGAGCTTGCGTCCGGTCCCCAGCGGCCCGCGATCCGCGCCGCCGAGGACTTCGTCGGCCTCCGGCGTATCGAAGATCTCCTGTTCCGCGGCGGGCAGGTCCGCGTCGGCCAGGGGTCGTGCCGCGAAGCGCGCTCGATCCCGCAGCAGGTAGAAGGTCGCCACGGCGGCCGCGGTCGAGCAGAGGGTCGCGATCAGCGTGGGGATCCAGATCGCGAAGGGATCGGCGGAGTTCGCCGCTGCGCGCACGCCGACCGTGCCGGTCGGGGGCATCAGCGTGATGGAAGAGGTCGTGATGCAGATGAACAAAATCATGGAGTTCGAGGCGACCCCTCGAATGGGGTTGAGCTTTGACAGCTCCGACATGGCCTTCAGCCCGAAGGGCGTTGCGGCGTTCGCCAGACCGAAGATGTTGGCGGTGAAGCTCATCACCATGGCGCTCATGGCCGGGTGATCCGGCGGCACGTCCGGAAACAGGCGGCGCGTCAGCGGCGCCAGTCGCAGTGCGATCCAGCGCATCATGCCGGCGTCCTTGCCGATGCGCATCAGCCCGAGCACGAAGACCATGATGCCGGTGAGGCTGATCACCAGCATGATGGCGCTCTTGGCGCTCTCGAGCATCTGGGTGCTGACCGCCTGGACGCGCGACTGGAGTTCGACGACCTCGCCGCTGGCGGTCTGCTTGACCACCTCCACGTCGCCGGCGAAGGCGGCGTAGATCACGCCGCCGAGCATCAGTGCGAGCCAGATCCAGTTGAGCACGGCTCTCCCCCCGCCTGCTCTGTGGCTCGATTGCCGCGACTCAGGCTCCCGGATAACCTCGTCATCGTCAAGCAAGCCCCCCGGCAGGAGAGCTCATGAGCGCGAAATGGCGCGCGGGCCTGGTGTTGGTGTGCGTGCTCGTCACCACGCCCGCCATCGCGACCGAGACACGCATCGAAGCCCGGCTCGACGCTGCGCTGCACCACCCCGGGCTGCGCGGCGCCAGCATCGGCGCGCTCGTGGTCGATGCGGCGGACGGCGGCGTGCTCTATGCGCGCGAGCCCGATCGCGCGCTGGTGCCGGCCTCGAACGTCAAGATCCTCACTGCCGTGGCGGCGCTGGCGTCCTTCGGGCCCTCCCATCGCTTCGAAACCGAGGTGCTGGCCGATCGTGTGCCGGACGCCGAGGGCGCCGTCTCGACTCTCTACGTCCGCGGCGGTGGCGATCCCGCGCTCACCTCGGAAGAGCTGTGGCGCCTGGCCGCCGATCTGCGGCGCGGCGGGCTGCGCAGCGTGCGCGACGCGGTGGTCGTCGACGCGTCGCTCTTCGACGCCGAGCACTGGCATCCGAGCTGGGGGCGCGTCTCGGCGCGCGCCTACAATGCGCCCATCAGCAGCTTTTCGGCGAACTACGGAGCGTTCGCGGTGCAGGTGACGCCGGGCGCCGCGTCCGGCGATCCGGTGCGGGTCGTCGTCGATCCGCCGGTGGTCTCCCTGCGGCTGGTGAACCGGGCGCGCACGCTTTCGCCGCGCTCGCGAATGGGGCTGCAGGTCGACCGGCGGGTGGCCGCGAGCTTCGAGGAGGTGCTGATCTCGGGTGGGCTGCCGGCTGGCGCCGATTCGCGCACCCTGTATCGCAGCGTGTCGGATCCGGTGGGCTACGCCGCCGGCGTGCTGCGCCTGCAGCTCGAAGCCAACGGCATTCGCGTCGCAGAGACGCTGCGGCGCGAGGCGGTGCCCGACGATGCGGTTTCCCTGGTGCGCTTCGAGGGCAAGTCGTTGGCGGAAGTCGTGCGCCTCTTCATGAAGTACAGCAACAATGTGATCGGCGAGGGACTCGTGAAGTCGCTGGCGGCGAGAGCTGGTGAGCGGCCGGCGGGCTGGCAGCAGGGCATCGCGGCAATTCGCGGCGAGCTCGCAGCATTGGGCATCGACCTCGGCGATGCGGTGCAGGTCGACGGCTCGGGCCTCTCGTACGCCAATCGCGTCGCTCCGCGCGCTTTCGTCGCTGCGCTGCGCGCTGCGGCGGGCTCCTTTCGCTTCGGGCCCGAGTTCGTGGCGTCGCTGCCCATCGCGGCCGCCGACGGCACCCTGTCCGATCGCGCCGAGGGCGCCGCGCTCGGCGCGCGCGCGAAGACCGGAAGCTTGACCCGGGTGACGAGCTTGTCGGGCTACGCCGACCGACGCGATGGCCGGCGCCTGGTGTTCTCGCTCCTGGTAAATGGCTTCAAGCGCGGTGCCGCGGATGCCTGGGAGGGTGTGGATGGCTTCCTCGAAGTGCTGGTGCGCGGCGACGATGAGGTGGCGGCCGCGCATTAGGCGCCTCTAGGAGCGGCGCTCCTGCTGAGCTGCGACCAACGCCTTGCGCACGAGCTGTGGGTACTCGGTAGGCAGAGCCCTGCCGCGCCGCAGGCGGCCGTCGATGGTGCCCGGGCCCCAGTTGTACGCCGCTAGCGCCGCCGGCACGCTGTCGTAGCGCAAGGACAGCTCCTTGAGATAGGCGATCCCGAGTTTTACGTTCACGTAGGGGTCGAAGAGCGTCTGCTGGCCGAACCATGGCACGCCGTAGCGGCCGGCGAGCTCCTTGCCGGTGGCGGGCATGATCTGCATCAAGCCGAGAGCGCCGACCGGCGACATCGCGAACGCGTTGAAGCGGCTTTCGACGTGCATCACCGCCAGCACGAGATCGGTGTCGAGCTCGTGGTTCTGTGCCTCGATGACGATGACGCGGGCCAGATCGTCCAGCTCATCCTCCGCGAGACCCGTGGGCCGGCGGTCGAGCGCGGCGCGCACGGCCGCCACCGCGGCGGCCGGTAGGGCGTGCCCTGCGAGCGGCGCGGCGGGCGGCGCCGGCACCAAGGGCGTGGGCAAGGGGGCAGGGGGCAGGATCGAGCACGAAAGACACGACAACATCGTGATCGCGAGCCAGCTGACGGCGGTGCGGTGTCTCACGCGAGGCCCCAGGGCGAGAGGCCCAGCGCCCGCAGGGCGCTGAGGTTGTTCGTGACGGCCCAGCCCGTCCACGTTGACACGAAGAAGAAGAAGGCCGTCTTCAGGCGGGCCGGTATCAGTGCGGTCGTCAGCAGGAAGGCGATCGCGATGGCCGTGATCGCACTGTCGAGCAGGATGCCGGGCAACAGGCCCACGGCGTCGAACAGCCAGCCTGCGATCGGGTTCGCCTCGGTCACCTGCCAGCTGTCGATCGGGGCGCGCAGGCACAGGAAGGTCGTCCAGTGGTCGGCCGCGGTCAGCAGGACAGTGAGAGTGACGAGAACGCTGAGCATTGATGGGACTCCCGAGCGGTTCGCGAGGCCCGCTCGAGATCGAGTTTTCGCAAGAAGCGTGCCTCGAAGGCCGAGACGCCGGAATCTCGAACGCCGTTGCGCCTCTCGGGTGCCGGGTTGCGCGCGTCGTGCCGGGCGAGGACGCCTCCGCCCCGGGGGAGATGGGAAGCTGCTTGCCCATTTCGCGTCCCCGAACGGCTCTGAATCCCCTCGGTCATAGCGGCATCGACACGCGCAGCTCGCGTGCAGGCCGTGCGCACCTGTGTGAATTCTCGGTCAGGTCGAGTCGCGGGGGGGCGGGCTCTTAGCGGCGCCGCATGCGGCCCTTGCCGAGCAGGAGCCAGTCGAGCGAGATGTTCTCGCGCAGCGCGAGGGTGAGCAGAAAATCCGTGTGTGGTGTGGTGCCGCTCTCGTAGCGGTTCACGTTCTGCTGGAAGACGCCGAGGTCCTGTGCGAATTGGCGCTGCGAGCGGTCGCCGCGCACGAGGGAAATGCGCTCGCGGAGCTTGCGTTTGTGTTGAGTGATGCTCGTGGCCATGTTCTATTTCTCTCGAGTCTGCACCGACGGGAGGCCAATCGAACGGAACTGGCGCGCGTCGCCGGAGCGAAATGACAGCGTTGCCGTGCGGCAGCGCGGCCCTCTTGATGTGTGGTGTCCCGGGCGGCACGCTTCGCGAGAACGCGAAGTGGCAGGCGCGTCTTCCGGAGCGCCGGAAATGTAGGCTGCCGTTCGGGTCCGGGCAAGCCGGAAATTGTGTCCCGGGCGTGCGAGCATCCAGCGGTATGGCGGGCCGAGGAGTGCGTGTGACCGGGGGCGAGCTGTGCGGCCGGCGGCTGCTCGGCCCGGCCCGCGGGGTGCGTCCCACCGCCGATCGCGTGCGCGAATCGCTCTTCGCCCGACTCGGCGACCTGGCCGGGGCGGCCGTGCTCGATCTCTACGCCGGTACCGGTGTGATGGGAGTCGAGGCCGTTTCGCGGGGCGCGGCGCGCGTGGTCTTCGTGGAGCGATCGCCACAGGTGCTGGCCACGCTTCGCGACAATCTGGCGGCCCTGAGCCTGGATGCCGAGGTCGAGGTGCTGCGCGGCGACGCGTGCCGCTGGGTGCGGCGCCTCGGAGAGGCGGGCGAGTGCTTCGATCTGGTGCTGCTGGATCCGCCGTACGAAAGCGACGAGCTGCCGAAGGCGTTGGCGGCCCTGGCCGAGGCGCAGGTCGTCGCGCCGCAGGGAACGCTGGTGGTGGAGCACCGGAGACGGCATCCTGTCACGGTTGCCTCGGAGTGGGCGACGCTCGATGAGTGGTCGTATGGAGAGACGCAGGTGACGCGCCTCGGGCCCAGTGGCCACCGCGGTGCAGGAGGATCCGACTCGTGATCGAATCCCGTGAGACGGTGGCGCTCTTCCCGGCGAGCTTCGACCCGCCGACGAACGGGCATCTGGACGTGGCGCGACGCGCGCTCCAGATCTTCGATCGCCTGGTGCTGGCCGTCGCTGTGAATCTGGAGAAGCAGGGTACGTTCACCTCGGAAGAGCGGCTCGATATGCTGCGCGCCGAGTTTGGTGAGGAGCCCCGGGTCGAGGTCACTGCGTTCCAGGGCCTGACGGTCGACTTCGCCCGGGAGAGGGGCGCGCGGGTGATCATCCGGGGCGTGCGGGCGATGTCGGATTTCGAGTACGAGTTCGAGATGGCGCTGATGAACAAGCGTCTCTACCAGGAGGTCGAGACGGTCTTCATGTTGCCGAGTCAGGAGTATATGTTCGTCAGCTCGTCGCGGCTGAAGGAGCTGGTGCAGTTTGGCCGCGATGTCGAAGAGTTCGTCCCGGCTGCCGTCGCGAAACGGCTCCGCGAGCGCTTCTCCCGCTGAGGCGCGCAACGGGGATTCTTGGGCCCTTCGCCGGTTGCCCGCGATGAGCCGCGCCACAGCCAAACGCTCGTCTCCCCGGTTCGGAACCAGCGGTTGGCGCGGCGTGTGGGGGGAGGAGTTCACGCTGCCGCGCTTCCGCACGGTGCTGCGGGGCAGCGCGGCCTGGTTCGCGGAGAACGGCGGGGGCGAGGTCGTGTTGGTTCACGACACGCGCTTTCTCGGCGAGCGGTTGGCCCAGCAGGCGCACGCATTGCTGGCGGAGGCGGGCCTGTCGGTGTGCCGCGGACGCGGCGCGAGCCCCACACCGGTTGCCGTGCGCGCCGTGTTGCGTCGACGGGCCGCCGGCGCCGTTGTACTGACCGCCAGCCACAACCCGCCCGAGTATCAGGGAGTGAAGGTTTTCGGCCCGGACGGGGCGGGCGTGGCCGGGAGCGAGGTGCGCCGCATCGAGGCACTGGTAGCGCGGGCTCGTGACGAGGAGCCGCCGCCGAGCGCGCCGGTCCGCTCGCGCGAGCTGCGCAGCGCCTACGTGCGCGAGCTGCTGCGGGAACTCGACCTCGCAGCGTTCGAACGCGCGCGGCCGCGAGTGGTCTACGATGCGCTTCACGGGGCCGGGGCCGGGGTGCTCGACGCGGTGCTCGAGGAGGCCGGCGCGCGCGTCGAGACGCTGCGCGCGGCGCCCGATCCGCATTTCGGCGGGGTGGTACCGGACCCCACGGCCGCGACGCTCCTTGGCCTGCGCCGGCGGGTGGGCACGCTGCGCGGCGCGCGACTCGGCATCGCCACCGACGGCGACGCCGATCGCTTCGCGGTGGTCGACGAGAGAGGGCGTCTGCTGTCGGCTACCCAGGCGTTGGCGTTGCTGGTGGAGCACTGCGCCCGCAGCGGCCGCGCCAGCCGCGGCGTGGCGCTCTCGATTGCCACGGGATCTCTGGCGGAGAAGGTGGCGCGGGAGCACGGGTTGGCGGTGAGCCGGCATCCGATCGGCTTCAAGCACTTCCGCGCTGCATTGCTCGCCGGTCGCGCCGACCTGGCCGGAGAGGAGAGCGGAGGCTTCGCCTGGGGCCGCTTCCATCCCGACAAGGACGGTGTGCTTGCGGCCAGCCTGCTGACGGAGTCGCTGGCGCGAGGCCGCGCTCCGCTCTCCGAGCGGCTGGCGCGACTCGAGCGGCGCCACGGGCGCAGCTGCTGTGGGCGAGTGGCTCTCGCCCTCGCACCTGGGCAGCTCGATGCCTTCGAGAAGCTGCGCGCGGCGCCGCCGGCCCGCCTCGACGGGGCGCGGGTGCTCGCGATGCGCGACGACGACGGCCTGCATCTCGCCCTCGCGGACGGCTTCGTCATGCTGCGCCCCTCCGGCACGGAGCCGCTCCTGCGTGTCTACGCCGAGGCGCCTGGCCGCGCTGCCCTCGAGCGGCGTCTGGGCGCGGGCGCTGCCGCCCTGGGGGTGCTTGGCGGTTCGCTGGTTTCCCGTTAACCTCGCTCCCGCAAAGGGAATTTCCCTACGGAGCCGTCCCGAACCTCCATGCCCGCCCGAATTCTCGTCGGCGTGACCGGCGGCATCGCCGCTTACAAGGTTCCCGAGCTGGTGCGCCTGCTGCGCCGCGCCGGTCATTCGGTGCGTTGCGTGACGACAGCGGCGGCCGAGGCCTTCGTGACGCCGCTCGTACTCCAGACGCTCAGCGGTGAGCCCGTGCGCAGCCGGCTCCTGGATCCGGGCGAAGAGGGCCAGATCGATCACATCGCCCTGGCGGACTGGGCCGATCTCTACCTGGTGGCGCCGACGACGGCGAACTGCCTGGCCAAGCTCTCCCATGGGCTGGCGGATGACATGGTGTCGACAGTGGCGCTGGCGACCCGCGCGCCGCTGCTGCTGGCACCGGCGATGAACGTCAATATGTGGGCGCACCCGGCCACCCGCGAGAATGTCTCCCGGCTGCGGGAGCGGGGCGCGAGCTTCGTCGGGCCCGAGGTCGGAGAGCTTGCTTGCGGCTGGGAGGGTGAGGGCCGCATGTCCGAGCCGGCCGCCATCGCGGCGGCGGCCGAGCTGGCGCTCGGCACCCGCAGTCTCGCCGGCGAGTGCGTGTTGGTGACGGCGGGCGGAACCCGGGAGCGCGTCGACGCGGTGCGCTTTCTCGGCAATCGCTCGTCCGGGAAGATGGGGTACGCGGTGGCGGCAGAGGCGGCGCGCCGCGGCGCGGACGTGGTGCTGGTGAGCGCTCCGTCGCACCTGGCGACGCCGGCGGGTGTGCGCCGGGTCGATGTCGAGAGCGCCGCGGAGATGCGCGCCGCGGTGCTTCGCGAGCTGCGCGACGCCAGCATCGTGGTGAAGGCGGCGGCTGTGGCGGACTTCCGGCCGTCGGCGCCGGCCCAACGCAAGCTCAAGAAGGAAGATCTGCCCGAGGGCGCCGGGCTGAGTCTGGATCTCGAGCGCACGCCGGATATCCTGGCCGAGGTGTGCCGAGCCGAGGGCGAACGCGTGGTCGTCGGCTTCGCCGCCGAGAGCCACGATGTGGTGGAGGCGGCGCAGCGCAAGCTCGCGCGCAAGGGCTGCGATCTGTTGGTGGCCAACGACATCTCCAGCCCGGCCACCGGCTTCGACGCGGACGAGAACCAGGTGGTCTTCGTCTGGCCCGGAGGCCAAGTGGAAGAGCTACCGGTCTTGCCCAAGTCCGGGGTCGCGGCGCAGCTCTTCGACCGGGTCGAAAAACTGCGCGAGGCACGACATTGAGACAGACGCTGCGTAGGGGCTGGCTTGCAGCCGCACTGGTGATGGGCCTGCTGATGGCGCAGACCGCGCGCGCCGAGCACGTCAATGTGATCGTCATCAAGGGTGTGATTTCCGCGGCGACGGCGGACTTCGTCGAGCGCGCCCTGGCCGAGAGCCAGGAGCAGGAGGCGGCGGCGCTGCTGATTGCCATCGACACGCCCGGTGGCGTGCTCGAGCCGACGAAATTCATCGTGCAGTCGCTGCTCAACACCGAGGTTCCGACCATCGTCTATGTCTCGCCCCAGGGCGCCTGGGCGGCCTCCGCCGGCACCTTCATCACCATGGCGGGTCACGTGGCGGCCATGGCGCCGGGCACCAGCATCGGTGCGGCGTCGCCCGTGGGAGGCGGGACCAGCGAGGAGCGCGACGAAGAGGGCAAGCGCACCGACGTGATGGGGCAGAAGATCGAGAACTTCACCTCGGCCTTCCTCGAGGCGATCGCGGACGAGCGCGAGCGCAACGTCGACTGGGCGATCAAGGCAGTGCGCGAGGCCGTGGCGGTGGGCGCCGAAGAGGCGGTGGAGCTCGACGTGGTGGACCTCGTGGCGCGGGATCGGGAGGAGCTCTTCGAGAAGATCAGCGGCATGCAGGTGATGGTCGACGGCGAGCCGCGGACCTTGGATCTGGTGGGGCTCGAGATTCGCGAGATCGAGAGGACCAACCTCGAGCGCGTGTTCGACTTCATCGCGAATCCGAACGTCGCCATGTTCTTGCTGATGGGAGCGGTGCTCGGGATCATGCTCGAGTTCAACTCCCCGGGGATCTTCGTTCCGGGCGCGATCGGGCTGGCGTGTCTGGTGCTCGCCGTCTTTGCGTTCGACTTGCTGCCGTTCTCGTACCTGGGGCTCGTGCTGATCGCCGTCGGGATCGGCTTGATGATCGGGGAGCTCTTCGTCAACTCGTTTGGCTTGCTCTTCGCGGGTGGCCTGCTGTGCTTCGTTGCGGGTGGCGCGATGCTATTCGATGTACCGGAGGCGAGTGACGTGAAAGTCGATTTCTGGCCGGTTCTGGTGCCCATGGCCACGATGCTGGCGTTGGCGGGCGGGGTGGCCATCTACGCCATCGGACGCACGTTCGGGCGCGCGCAGACCGCCGGCGTCAGCGAGCTCGTGGGATTGGTGGGGCGCGCCGACACCGAGCTGGCGCCGGAAGGGCGCGTGTTCGTGCGCGGCGAGTATTGGAATGCCCGTGGCGAGGGAGCGATCCCTGTGGAGACTGCGGTCGAGGTGACGGCGGTCGAGGGGATGCTGCTGCGCGTGCGGCGCGCCCGGGTCGAGGGGTGACAGGCGCCGGCGTTGTGCGCCGGCGACAACGGACTCGATAGGAGGGGATATGGGCTTTGGGATCCTGGGTGCAATTGGCTTCGTGGCGGCGATCTTCGTTCTGGGCGTCCGCGTGCTCACCGAATACGAGCGCGGCGTGCTCTTCCGGCTCGGTCGCTTTGCCGGGGTGAAGCAAGCGGGTCTGCGCTGGATCATTCCCGGGGTCGACCGTCTGGTGCGCATCAGCCTGCGCGAGATCGTCATGGACGTGCCGCCGCAGGAAGTCATCACGCGGGACAATGTGTCGGTGAAGGTGAACGCGGTGCTCTACTTCCGCGTGCTGCACCCGGAGAAGGCCGTCATCCAGGTGGAGAACTATCTCTACGGCACATCGCAGCTGGCGCAGACCACCTTGCGCAGCGTCTGCGGCCAGGCCGAGCTCGACGATCTGCTCGCGGAGCGGGATCGCATCAACCAGCAGCTGCAGCAGATCATCGACGAGCAGACGGAGCCGTGGGGCGTGAAGGTGCGGGCGGTTGAGGTGAAGCAGATCGACCTGCCCCAGGAAATGCAGCGGGCCATGGCCAAGCAGGCCGAGGCCGAGCGCGAAAAGCGCTCCAAGATCATCCACGCCGATGGTGAGGCCCAGGCGGCCCACCGGCTGGCGGAGGCCGCGCGCATACTCTCCACGGAGGATTCCGCGATCCAGCTGCGCTACCTGCAGACGCTCTCGGAGATTGCCACCGAGGGCAACTCCACCACCATCTTCCCGGTGCCCATCGACATTTTCAAGCCCTTCTACGAGGCCGCGGCCAAAAAGGATCGCTCGGGAGAGGGCGGCTGACGCATGGCCAAGGATCCGTCCGACACCGACCAGAAGGTGAAGCGGTCGGTCACGCGCACCTTTACGAGCTTCACGTTCGTGCTGATCTTCCTGGGTGTGCTGTTGGGCTGGGGCTCGCTCGGCGCCTTCACGCTGAAACCCGGCGAAGCCGCGGTGCTGCTCCTCCTCGGTGAGCACGAGGAGACCATCACCCAGGATGGCTTCCACCTGCGGCTGCCGCCGCCCCTCGTGACCCGCGAGATCGTCAACTATGACGAGCAGCGCAACGAAGACTTCGGCTTCGATGGCCGGGACGAATCGAGTGTGCCCGAGGCCAAGGTCATCGAAGCCACCATGCAGACGAGCGACAACAACATCGTGCTCGTCGCATTCGCGGTCCAGTACCAGATCAAGGACCCGTTCTTCTTCCGCTACCGGATCGCGAATCCCGCGGCGCTGGTGCGGGATGCCGCGCAGGCTGCGATGCGGGAGGTGGTGGGCCGCATGACGGTAGACGATGTGCTGCGGCGCCAACGGGCGTTGGTTACCTCCGAGACGCTGCGCATCTTGCAGGACATCCTCGACGGCTACGAGAGCGGTGTGCAGATCGAAGCGGTGCAGCTCCAGGACGTGAATGCACCGACGCCGGTACAGGCGGCCTTCGAGGATGTGGTGGCCGCGAATCAGGACAAGATCCGGCTGGTGAACGAGTCAGAGGGCTACCAGAACGAGCTGCTTCCCAGCGCCCGGGCCGAGGCCGGGGAGCTGGTGACTGCGGCCGATGCCTACCGCGAGGCGAAGGTGGCCGAGGCCACGGGCGAGGCCGGGCGCTTCAGTGCGCTGCTGGCTGAGTACCGCAAGGCGCCCTACGTCACCAAGAAGCGGCTCTACCTCGAAACGATGGAGCAGGTGCTGCCCAAGGTCGAGAAGGTGATCATCGAGCCCGGCACCACCCAGGTCTTGCCCTATCTGCCACTGGGCCGCGGTTCGCGGGGGGCGTCTCCATGAGGCGTCTCGTCCAGTTCCTCTTTGTGGCGCTGGCCATCTTTCTGGGACTCGTAACTGCGGAGACCTTTGGCTGGTGGAATCGCGGCCCGCTGGTGATCACGCGGGAAGGCGAGCAGAAGCTCGTACTGCGCCTCAATCAGGCGGTGCGGGTGACGCCGCCGGGCCTCGACTGGATCATTCCAGGCGTCGAGAAGACCCAGACATACGATCGCCGTTGGCTCTACCTGAACACCAAGCCCACGGAGCTGCAGACCCGGGACGGTGAGCAGCTCACCATCGACAACTATGCGGTCTGGCGCATCGAGGATGCCATCGCGTTCCGTCGCGCGTTTCCACAGGGCATTCCGCAGGCGGAGAGCCGCATCGACCGTGCCATGCGCGACGACGTGCGAGAAGTGATCGGTCGGCACACGCTGCACGAGGTGCTCGACTCGAAGCGCGCCGATGTGATGCGCGAGATCACTGGCAATACCCGGGCGAACGTCGCGGACCTCGGCATCGCCATCGCCGACGTGCGCATCAATCGCACGGATCTCCCCAAGCAGACCCGGGACAGCGTCTACGAACGCATGAAGACAGAGCGACAGCGTCTCGCCCGCAAGAGCCGCGCCGAGGGCGATGAGCAGGCGCGCATGATTCGCGCGAAGGCGGACGCCGAGGCGCGCGTGATCGTGGCCAATGCGCGCCGCGACGCCGAGATCGCCCGCGGCCAGGGCGATGCCGCGGCCACGCGCATCTACGCCGAGGCCTACAGTGCGGATCCTGCGTTCTACGAGTTCGTGCGCAGCCTCGAGGCCTACCGCAAGAGCATCGGCGAGGGCACCACCCTCGTACTTTCGCCGAAGTCGGAGTTCTTTCAGTTCCTGGAGAGCGCTGCCGGCAGTGGAGGGCGCTGAGAGCGGCCTTGGAGCATTTTAGCGGGACCGAGGCCATCGGCCGCCAGCTCGTGAGGCCGGTCCTCACCGTTGGAAACTTCGACGGCATCCACCTGGGCCACCGCGCCATTCTGGATGTCGTCGTGGAGCGAGCGCGCTCTCTGGACGGCGAGGCGGTGGTGCACACTTTCGAGCCCCATCCGCGCCAGGTGCTCTACCCCGAGCGTGCTCCGCGCCTACTCACGACTCTCGAGCAGAAGCTCGAGCTGCTCGCGGCCGCGGGGGTCGCCGTCGCCGTCGTCGAGCCGTTCACCCTCGAGTACGCCCGCACCTCGGCGGAGGTCTTCATCCGCGACCGGCTCCACGGCTGCATCGCGCCGCTCGAGGTGTACGTGGGGTACGACTTCCATTTCGGCCACGATCGCGAGGGCTCGATGCGATTGCTCACCGAGATGGGGCCGCGGCTGGGCTTCGCCGTCACGATCATTCCGGAGGTGACGATCGATGCCGGCGACGTGAACTCGACCCGTATCCGGCAGCTGCTGGCGGATGCCGAGGTCGAGAAGGCCTGCGAGATGCTGGGTCGCGCGTACACGGTGCGCGGCAGCGTGGTCAAAGGGGAGCAACGTGGTCGAGGCTTGGGATTTCCCACCGCGAATCTCGACCCGGAGAACGAGGTTCTGCCGGCGCCCGGTGTGTATGTCGGGCACGCGCGCTTTCTCGATGGGCAGGCGGGCGAAGCACATCCTGTGGTGACGAACGTCGGCACGCGCCCGACCTTCGAGGATGCCGGGCGCGTGGTGGCCGAAGCGCATCTGATCGATTTCGATGGGGATCTCTACGGGCGCCGCCTCGAGCTCTCTTTCGAGCAGCTTCTGCGGCCGGAGCGACGCTTCGAGAGCGTCGACGCACTTCGCCGCCAGATCCGCGCGGATGTCGACGACGGACGGCGTCGGCTGGGCGTGGCGTGACATCGGAGGGCAGTGCCAAGGCCTCTCCGCGTCGGCCGCGCTGGCGCGACCCGCACGTATGGTTCGGTCTGGCCGTCACGGTGCTGTTTGGTTGGCTCGCACTGCGCGACGTGGATCTGGCCGAGGTGCAGCGCTCCCTTGCGAGGGCCGACTGGGTCGTGTTGCTGACGCTCTCGATTCCGGCCTATGTGCTGTTGCTGTGGGTGCGAGCGTTGCGCTGGCGTCACCTGACGGACCCGATTCGGCCCATGCCTCTCGGCGCACTGTTTCGTGCCATGGCCGTCGGCTTCATGGCGAACAACATCTTCCCGCTGCGCATGGGGGAGGTCGTGCGCTCGTGGGTCCTGGCGCGGGAGACCCACACCAGCGCCGCCGCGGTCTTCGGCACGATCGTGTTGGAGCGGGTGCTCGACGTGGTTGCGCTGATCTTGCTGGTCGTGCTGGTGCTGGTGTTGCGCGGCGGTGGCGGGGACGATGGGGCGCTCGAGCGTGGCGTCCTGCTGCTGCTGCCGGTGGCGCTCCTGCCGCTGGCCGGGCTGGTGATGCTCAAGGCCATGCCGGAGCGGGTGCTGGCGCTCGGCCGCTTCGTGCTGCGGCCGGCGCCCCGGCTGGCGGCCTCTGCCGAGCGCCTGCTGATCCGCTTTCAGGAGGGTCTCGGCGCCCTGAGCGGCGGTACGCACCTGGTGTGGCTCGCGATCCACACGGCCTCGATCTGGCTGTTGGTGTCGATCATTCCCATCGTGGCCGTCTTCCTGGCTCTGGACCTGGAGCTGGGCGGACCGGCCGAGATGGTCGAGGCGGCCTGGACCACCCAGGCGGCGGTGGGGGTCGCGGTGGCGCTGCCCTCGGCACCGGGCTTCTTCGGCCTCTTCCACGCGGCCTGCCGCTTCGCCCTGGTGGCCTTTGGCATCGCGCCGGCGACGGCCGTGGCGGCAGGGACGCTCCTCCACGGCGTGATGTGGGTGACGCTCACCACGGCGGGCCTGCTGGTGCTGCGCATCCGCCACACTTCCCTGGGGGAAGTCGACGAGGCCGCGGAATCGCCAAGCCCATAAAGCTCTGCGCCGGAGCCGCCGAATAACCCACCGGGTTCTCGGTGGTTTCCAGCGCTCTTCGGCGCGCAGGGCCCGTCCGGGGGGAGGTTCGGGGGGAGGCCCTCCGGCCTCGACCCGCGTGCCACGGTGGATAGCGCCGGGGGAGGGCTAGGGTGAACGAGCGGATCGGGGAGCTTCTCGTCAAGGAGAATCTCCTCAGCGCGGAGCAGCTTGCGAAGGCCCGGGAGGAGAGCCGCAACAAGGGCGGCCGTCTCGGGGCGCAGATCACCTCGCTCGGCTTCCTGGACGAGAACGAGCTCACCGACTTCGTTGCCAAGCAATACGGCGTTCCCTCGATCGAGCTCGACGAGTTCGAGGTCGAGGACGCGGTGATCCAGCTGATCCCCGAAGAGGTGGCGGCCAAGCACACGGTGATTCCGGTCAACCGCGCCGGCTCGACTCTCATCCTCGCGACCTCCGACCCGTCGAACATCTTTGCGCTCGACGACATCAAGTTTCTCACCGGCTACAACATCCAGCCGGTCGTCGCCTCGGAGGAGGCGATCAAGCGCGCCATCGACAGGTACTACGACCAGTCCAGCTCTCTCGACGACGTGATGGGCGACTTCGATGATTCCGACATCGACCTGGTCCAGGATGGCGACGATGTCGACATCAGCGAGCTGGCGAAAGCCTCCGAGGACGCGCCGGTCGTCAAGCTCGTGAACCTGATCCTTACCGATGCGGTGAAGAAGGTCGCCTCGGACATTCACGTGGAGCCCTACGAGAAGCTCTTCCGCGTTCGCTACCGCATCGACGGCGTGCTCTACGAAGTGATGAAGCCGCCCATGAAGTTGCGCAATGCCATCACGTCGCGCATCAAGATCATGTCGGAGCTCGATATCGCGGAACGCCGCCTGCCCCAGGACGGCCGCATCAAGCTCAAGATGGGCCGCGGCAAGGAGATGGATTTCCGCGTTTCGGTATTGCCCACGCTCTTTGGCGAGAAGATCGTGATGCGTCTGCTCGACAAGTCGAACCTCCAGCTCGATATGACGAAGCTCGGCTTCAAGGAGGCGCAGCTCGAGGTCTTCAAGCACTCGATCCACCAGCCCTACGGCATGGTGCTGGTCACG
>JAFDDG010000069.1 GCA_019310965.1 Deltaproteobacteria bacterium | reverse complement strand
CGGCGACCACCGAACGCGATGGCCAGCGTCTGCCATCCCGCGTGACCGGTATCGTCGACGCCCCGGGAAACCGATTCGTCTGCGTCCTCATCGAGGGGGCCGAAATCTGGGTGATCGACGCATCGAAGCCCGACTTTCCCATCGAACATCGCATTCCGGTCGCGCTCGACAACCCCTACGACGCCATGATCACGCCCGATGGGCGCTACTACGTGGTGGGCCACATGAAGTCCGATCGCGTATCGGTACTCGACCTGACGCAGCCCGAGGCCGGGGTGCGAGAGGTTTCGCTGCGCGACCCGCGCACCGACTACGAGCGGGGGACGCCGGTGAAGCTGCCGCATCTGGCGTCGTGGGCCGTGGCCGGGCGCTCGATCTTCGTGCCGCTCGTGGGGGAAGACCGGTTGGCGGTTCTCGACCGCGACACCTGGGAGTTCGTGCAGTCGATCCCCGTGCGGGGCCATCCCGTCTACGCCGTCCGGTCGCCCACCGAGCGCGAGGTCTGGGTGAGCTTTTCCGGCGAAGAGGACGATGCCTTCGTGCAGGTGATCGACACCGCCAGTCTGACCGTCACCGACACCATTGAAGTCGGAAGACGCATCTACCACATGGATTTCACACCGAGGGCCTCCCACGTGCTGATCAGCGCCAACAAGGACGAAAAGCTCTTCCTCATCGACGCCACCACCCACAGCATCGAAGACGTGGTCGAGCTCGACTCGCCCTCTGGCATCTTCGGCGTGTGGCGCGCCTTCCGGATCGGGCTGTGAGCGCCGGCAAGACGACAGCAGCGACGGTCGCCGGG
Organism: Deltaproteobacteria bacterium; assembly: GCA_019310965.1. GTDB lineage: Bacteria > Myxococcota_A > UBA9160 > UBA9160 > SMWR01. The sequence continues at coordinate 23,403 of JAFDDG010000069.1, read as the reverse complement.
GAGCACAGCCGGTTGATCCGAGCGATCCAGGCGGGGGTTCCCTTCGTCGAGCGGCCCTTCGAACAGCTCGGTGCCGAGCTCGGGCTGGGCGAGAGCGAAGTGCTCGCGGGCCTGCATGCCCTGAGCGAGCAGAAGATCCTCCGCGAGATCTCGGCGGTGCTCGAAGGCACCGCTCTCGGCTACGACAGCGCGCTGGTGGCGGGAGTGGTCCCGCACGACGACGTCGAGCGCATCGCCAAGATCGTGAGCGCACACCCCACGGTGACCCACAACTATCTCCGCAACCACCACTACAACCTGTGGTTCACCCTGGCGGTGCCGCGCGAGATGAGCCTCGAGCAGACGCTGGACATCCTGGCGCGAGAGAGCGGAGTGCCCGGCTTCCATCCGCTTCGGAGAACCCACACCTTCAAGATCGGGGTCAATTTCGATCCCGAGACCCGGAAGAACGCCAGCACCGTCGTGGCGGCGACGGCAGTGCAGCCCGTCCATGTCGGCGAGCGCGAGGCGCGGCTGTTTCGGGCGCTTCAGGTCCCGCTGCCCCTCACCCGGCGCCCCTTCGACGAGCAGGCGCAGCGGGCGGGGGTCGAAGCCGACGAGCTCCTCAGATTCGCGCGCCGCCACCTGGGAGGGGCGATTCGACGCTACGTCGGGACGTTGCGCCATCGCAAGCTCGGGGTGCGGGCCAACGGCATGGTGGTGTGGCGGGCTCCCGAGGAGCAGGTCGAGGCGCTGGGCCAGCAGCTGGCGAATGCTCCCGAGGTCAGCCACTGCTACGCGCGAAACGCCATCGAGAACTTTCCCTACACCCTCTACAGCATGGTGCACGGGCCGGATCGCGAGAGCTGCTACGAGGTGGCCAACCGCCTGGCGGACGCAACGGGAATCGACGACTTCGCAGTGCTCTTCAGCGAGGCGGAGTTCAAGAAAGTGAGGCTTCGCTACTTCCTGCCGGAACTCGACGACTGGTGGCACGCCCGAACCGCTTGAGCGTCTCGCCCGAAAACGCGGAGCTGCGTCCGCGCGAGAGGCTTGGGGAGTGGCGCGCAATGGACGAGCGATGGGCAATTCAGCAAGTGTTCCCGCCCGAGCTCCGACTCGAGGAAGCCGGCATCGATGTGGCCGGCGTGCTCACGGCGCGCGCCTTCGACGCCGCGGTTCCAGCCGCCTGGCGTACGGCTGCGCTGCTTCCCTCGGCGCAGAGCGCCGCGGTGCTGGGCTGCAGCGGGCGGGCCTTCGGAGCGGCCTTCGAGCGCAGCCCCGAGGCACGCGACGGCGCCGCCGATCCGATCGATCGCTTCACCGCGCGAGTCGTGGAGGGAGCCGCGCGCGAGCTTCGAGCACGCGGTGCGCAGGCTCGGGCGCTCTTCTACTGGGAGCGCCGGAGTGGCCGCTTCGCGGACTTCGTCGCCCTCGGCCGGGCCTGTGGCCTCGGAATGCCCGGACGGCTGGGGGTGCTGATCCATCCCACACTCGGTCCCTGGATCGCGCTTCGCGCGGTGCTGCTCACGAGCGAGACCCTCGCACCGACGCCGTCGGGCGACGGCCTCGATGCTTGCGCGAGCTGCCCCGCTCCCTGCAGCCTCGCCTGCCCCGCCGACGCACCGCGGGCGGCCGGCTTCGACGTGCAGGCCTGCATCCGCGAGACCCGAGCGCACGAGCCGTGCCGCGTGGGTTGCGCGGCACGGCGGGCCTGCGTGGTCGGCAGCGAGCACGCCTACCCCCCAGCTCTCGAGCGACGCTTGCGCGCGGCCGTCGTCCAGGGCCTGGGCCATGGCGAGCGAGGGGCGCTCGAGGGGAGCCACCGGCACGACCGATAGCGCGCGAGGCAGCCGGGCCGTTCCGTCAGAGTTCGGCGAGGCGCTTGACGAGCTCGACGAAGTCGGGCGCGCGTGCCTGCGCCTCCTCCTGCCCACCGACGGTCCCCGTGACGTTGGCGATTACCAGGTGCTCCAAGCCCTCGCGTGCGAAGGCGGCGAAGCGCTCGAACAGCTCCTCCACATTGCCGGAAAATTGCCCCTCCTCCAACAACTCGGACGGGATCTGTGGAGCCAGCTCCCGCAATGCATCGGCTTCGAGGCTGTGGGGAATGATGTCGGTCATGCCGCGGCTCGTGGGGCCATCGGGGTGCTCGAGGCCGTGCGCCCGCCAACGCTCGGCCGATGCAGCGAGGGCCGCGAGCTTTCCCTCCGGCTCCACCTCGTAGAGCTCGCGGATCCGCTGCCTCGATTCGCCGATGACGGTGATGGCCACCAGACCACTCATCGGAGCGGGGCGCCCGGCCGCAGCAGCGTGGCGGGCGACCTCGAGGCGCCGCAGTCCGTATTCCTCCGGGGCCATGCCCCAGGCCGGGAGCCAACCGTCGCCGTACTGCCCGGTGAGCCGCAACATCCTCGGGCCGTGGCCCGCGACCCAGATCCGCGCTCGCCCCGCCGCCGTCTCGGGAGGAATCGCGAGCCGCCCGACACCGCCATCGGGCATCCGCCCCTCGTCGAGCAGCGTGCGGAGCTCGCGCAGGAACTGCTCGCAGCGCGCCACCGGCCGCTCGAAATCGTAGCCATACGGCAGCAGGTTCTGGGCTTCGCCGCAGCCGATGCCCAGGTTGAAGCCCCCCTCGCACAGGTGCTGCAGCGTGAGCGCAGTCCGCGCCACGTCTGCCGCACGGCGGCGTGCGGAGTCGGTCACCGCCACGCCGAGCGCCAGCGACGTTCTCTGCCCCAGCACACCGCTCACCACGAAGGGATCGAAGTAGGCGTCCGGATCCGGCATGTTGCGCGTGTCGCGCCGCTCCGCCCAGATTTCCGGGTGAAAGCAGCCGAGCAGGTGATCCACCGTCCAGAGCGAGTCGCAAGCCGCCGCCTCGGCGGCGGCCAGCGTCATCTCGTTCAACTCCCACGGGTGAACCGTCGGCAGCAGCATGCCGATCTTCATGCCACCCCCCTGTCGCCCGCGACGCGCCCGCAGCCTCGGTGCGCCGATCGGCGTCGCACCCTCCGCAGCCCTGCCCTCATGCAGCCCCCTTTCCCGCTCCACATCGTTCCCACTCCGGCCCGGGCCGCAGCATACCGCCCCACTCTATCGACACGAGCCAGTAAATGCCGCGCCAGCGCACTTCCCCGCCGAACGCGGCGCTCAGGGCAACAGCACGAGCCCGGCCATCGCAGCGAGCGCCGCCAGCAGTACCACCAACGAACCGGCCAACGCGTGTGCGTCGAAGGCACGAGACGCGCCCCGCACGAGACGTTGTCCGAGGGTGGCGGTGGTCACGAGTAACGCCACCACGACGAGCCCCACCCAGCCGTGAAAGGTGCCCAGCAGCTCGCCGCCGCGCAGCCAGACCCACGAGAACGGCCCCCCGACCGCGCCGATCAACAATACCGCCACCGCCGCCCTGGCGTTGCGCAGATGTCGCTGCCGCATGTCGGGCTTGCGACGCACGGGGCCGATGCGGCTGCGACGCAACGCCAGCCCGCTGCGCAGGGCGCGCGCCAGCAAGGTAAGGCCGCACACCATCCACAGCGGGTGCCCGTGCGCAAGCCAGCGAGCGGTGGGGTCCTGTAGGGCCGGGTCCAGCTACTCGACCCTGTGGATCGCACGCTCGGGCAGCTTTTCGAGCAGCGCGTCGAGGGCGTCCTGCACGTAGCCCGGGTCGCGCGACTCGAGTGTCAGCATGACGTGGAACGACTCCTGGCCGATGCGCGGGTACGAGCCGAGCAGCAGCTCGGGATACTGCTCCAGCAGCTCGTTCAGCATCGGCGCGATCTCACTCTCGTTCTGGCGAACGAAGACCTTCTTCAACACGAAGGGAATGCCGCGGAAGAGCTCGCGCGAAGACTCGAACTTCTTGCGCAGGAGCTCCGGCACGCCGGGAAAGATGTAGACGTTCTTCACCACCACGAGAGGGAACCAGCGGTCGCCGGAGTCGAGCAGCTGCGCGCCCGCCGGCACCCGCGCCATGCGCAGCAGCGTCTCGCTGGGCTCCTTGCCCGTGGCGCGGCGAATGCGCTCCTCGATGGAATCGCTGTGCTCGATGGCGACGCCGAAGGCCGCCGCCACCCCCTCGATGGTGAGATCGTCGTGGGTCGGCCCAATGCCGCCCGACGTGAAGACGAAGTCGTAGGCGTCGCTCAACACCTTCAGCTCCGCGGCGATCACCTGCACATCATCGGGAATGGTGAGGATGCGCTCGGTATCGACACCCAGGCCGCGCAGCTCGCGGCAGAGATAGGGGGAATTCTCGTCGGCGACCTTCCCGGAGAGGATCTCGTTGCCGATGATGAGAATCCCTGCCGTGGGCATGGTCGCAGGATAATCCAGCCCCCGCCGGCCTCAAAACGCACGCTTGGAGCCATTGCCACCCCTCGCCTATGCTCGCCCGATGAAAGCCGAGGTGCGATTCCAGCCGTCAGGGCGTAGCGTTCGGGTCGCACCGGGCACGACGCTCATCGAGGCCACCCGACAGGCTGGGTTGCCCATGGCAAGCGCCTGCGGCGACGACGGAATCTGCGGGCGCTGTGGCGTAACGGTGCTCATGGGAGCCGACACGCTGTCACCGGAAACGGGAAACGAGGCTGAGGTGAAGCGTCGCAACCGGATCGCAGCGAGGCAACGACTGGCGTGTCGCGCTCACACGAACGGTTCGGTCGAGATCACGACCAGCTACTGGAAGGAGAAGTCATGAAGGACATCCGCATCGGACTCGGATTGATGCACAGCCAACAAGCCGAAGTCGCAAGACTCATCGGACAGATGCGCGAGGCTGAAGAGCTCGGCTTCGCGACCGTCTGGCTGCCGAACATCTTCGGCGTGGACGCGATGACCGTTTGCGCGCTGGCCGGAGCCGAGACCTCGCGCATCGAGATCGGCACGGCGGTCGTGCCGACCTTCTCGCGCCACCCCCTCCACATGGCGCAGCAGGCCCTCACCACGCAGGCCGCGACGGGGGGACGCTTCACCCTCGGCCTCGGGCCGAGTCACAAGATCGTGATCGAGGGCATGCTGGGACTCTCCTACGCAAAGCCCGCGCGCCACGTGCGCGAGTACGTGACCGTGCTGAAGGATCTGCTCGAGAAGGGCAAGACCGATTTCGAGGGCGAGACGTATCGCGTGAAGGGCAGCATCGACGTCGCCTGCGACACGAAGCCACCGGTGCTGATCGGCGCGCTCGGCCCGATGATGCGCAAGATCGCGGGATCGCTGTGCGACGGCACGATCACCTGGATGACTGGGCCGCGCACCCTCGGCGAAGAGGTGGGGCCTGGCGTGCGCGCTGCGGCCGAGGCCGCCGGGCGACCGGCGCCGCGCATCGTGACCGGGCTCCCGATCTGTCTCGCGAACGACGCGGACGGGGCACGCGCCATGGCGGGCCAGGCCTTCGCCATGTACCGGCAGATTCCCTCCTACAAGGCAATGCTCGACCTCGAGGGTGGGGCCGGCCCGGCCGATATCGCTGTCGTGGGAGACGAAAAAGCGCTCGAGGCAGGCATCCAGCGTTTCGCCGCTGCGGGCGCGACGGACTTCCTGGCTGCGATCTTCCCGTTCGGCGACGATGCTCGCGCCTCGGTGCTGCGCACCCGGGCGTTCTTGAGCGAGCTATCGAAGAGCTGATGCCGCGGAATCAAGAGTTCGAGACCCGCGCGATTCACAGCGGCCAGGGCGCCGATCCGGCGACCGGTGCCACGATCACGCCGGTCTACCAGACAGTGACCTTCACCCAGGACGAGGTGGGCCAGCACAAGGGCTACGAGTACTCGCGCACCGGCAATCCGACCCGCGTGGCGCTCGAACAGTGCCTGGCTTCACTCGAAGGCGGTCGCTTCGGCTTCGCCTACGGCTCGGGCATGGCCGCGATTCACGGCACCATGCAGCTGGTGTCGGCAGGCGACCACGTGGTGGTGGCAGACGATCTCTACGGCGGAACGTTCCGGCTCTTCAGCGAGGTTCTGCCACGCTTCGGCGTGCGCTTCACCTCCGTCGACGCGACACAGATCGAGGAGGTGGCCAAGGCCTGCGAGCCCGACACCAAGATGATCTGGATCGAGAGCCCGACGAACCCACTCTTGCGCCTGATCGATGTGGCGGCCTGCGGCGAGATCGCGAGCCGCCAAGGCGCCCGGCTCGTGGTGGACAACACCTTCGCGACGCCCTACCTGCAGAACCCGCTGGCCCTCGGCGCACACATCGTCGTGCACTCGACGACCAAGTATCTCGGCGGGCACTCGGATGTGATCGGCGGAGCCGTGATCGTCGACGACGAGGAGATGGCGAATACCCTGCAGTTCACGCGCAACGCCACCGGCGGCATTCCCGGGCCGTGGGATGCATGGCTCACGCTGCGGGGCACCAAGACGCTGGCCCTGCGCATGCGCCAGCACGAGCACAACGCTGCGCGGGTGGCGGAGTTCCTGCTGGAAAGACCCGAGGTGGCGCGGGTCTACTACCCGGGCCTGACGGATCACTCCGGCCACGAGCTGGCGAAGCGGCAGATGCGCGGCTTCGGCGGCATGCTGGCCCTCGACCTCGCGGGCGGCGAAGCGGCAGCGCTGGCCTTCTGCGCCGAGACGCAGCTCTTCTCCCTGGGCGAGAGCCTCGGCGGTGTCGAATCGCTCATCGGCTACCCCTGGACCATGAGCCACGCCGCATTTCCGCCGGAGGAGAAGCGGCGCAAGGGCATCACCGAGGCGACGGTGCGGCTCTCGGTCGGCATCGAGCACGTCGATGACTTGTGCGCAGATCTCGAACGGGCGCTGGACGCGGCGGCGCTCGCGGAGTGAAGCCCGCCATCCTGATCGTCGATCACGGCAGTCGCCGCCGGGAATCCAACGCGCAACTCGAGGCGCTGGCCGAGCGCGTGCGCGTGCGCGATCCGGAGCGTTTCGTGACGATCGCCCACATGGATCTCGCCGAACCGAGCATCGCGGCCGGCCTCGCCGCATGCGCCGAGGCGGGCGTGAGCGAGATCGTGGTGCACCCCTACTTCCTCGGCCCTGGCCATCACACCCAGCGGGATATTCCGCATCTCGTCGACGAAGCTCGGCGGCAACATCCGGAGATCGTCGTGCGCATCAGCGCACCGCTCGGTCTCGACGACAGGATCGTCGACATCGTTCTCGAGCGCATCGACGCTGCAGACTGAACATGCGGCGTCCCTTGGTCATGGCGCTCGTGTGGTTCTTCTGCCTGGGCGGGCTCGGCATCTGGTTCCCGCTCTACACGCTCTTCCTGCACGAGAACGCGGGGCTCTCGGGTGCCGAAGTCGGTCGCGTGATGGCGATCATCCCCCTGGTCGGGATCTTTTCGCAGCCCTTCTGGGGACAGGTGGCGGACCGCACCGGCTCGCGCACGCGCGTGCTCTCGTTGCTCGCCGTGGGCGCTGCGGCGGGGTATCTCGGGCTCGGCTTCGCCGAGGGTTTCGGAGAGCTCCTGCTCGCGACGGCGCTCCTGGCGTTCTTCTGGACAGCCGTGATCCCGAACTGTGTCGCGGTGACGCTCGCCCTGGCCCACCACGCGGGCCCCCGCGCCTTTGGCTACTCGCGGGTATGGGGCACGGTCGGCTTCTTGCTGCTCGTGGTGACCTTCCCCTTCGTGCTCGACACCTGGCAGGCACGGCAGGGACTCGATGCCCTGCGCAGCGCTGCGCTCTCGGAGCCCGGCCTCGAGATCATGTTCCCGCTCACCGCGCTCGTGATCGGCAGCGGGGGGCTCGTGGCACTGGCGCTTCCCCGCGGCGGAGCCGTCAGCGTGCGCGCCGAACGCGGCGACTGGCACCAATTGGTTCGCCACGGCCCGTACCTGCGCGTCGTGCTCTTCACGCTGCTCGGCTACCTGTGTCTGCAGGGGCCACAGGTCTTCTTTCCGGTATTCGTGCGCTCCCACGGCGGCGACGTCGACACCATCGCGCGCATGTGGCTGCCCATGCTGGCGCTCGAGATCCCCCTGGTGGCGTTCTCCGGCGTGACTCTCGAACGCTTCGGCGCGCGCGCGCTGCTCGGGGTCGGTGCTTTCGCGGGCGGCCTGCGCTGGTTGGTGTGCGGCCTGGCGCCCGATCTCGCCTGGGTGTGGCCGGCGCAGCTGCTCCACGGCGTGGTGGTCGCGGGCCTGGTGCTCGGCGGCCCGCTCTACGTCGAGCAGTGCGTGCCACAGCAGCTTCGCTCCACCGGGCAGACCTCGCTCACCATGCTCGGCTTCGGCCTCGGCGGCATCGTCTCGAACCTGCTCACGGGCTGGCTCGTCGACCTGCAGGGGCCGGCGGCGCCCTACGTGGTGGGCGGAATCGGCGGCATCGTGTTGGGGCTGGCGGTGCCACTGCTGCTGCCGCGACCACGCAGGCCCGCGTCGGCATAGCCGGTGCCGCACCGCTCCGTCTTGCCTCGCAGTCACGCCCCCGTGTAGCTTCAGGCCGAGACACGGAGGTCGATGCCGGTGCGGCGAGAGACGTGCTTCAAAGTGATCGTCCCGATGCTCAGCACCGTTCTGGCGCTTGCGATCGGCGAAGTCGCGCTGCAGCTACTTCCGACGCAACGCTTCGAAGCGTTCTTTCCGAACGGTGCCATGTGGGGTCATTGGACCCACCGCGTGGAGAGCTGGCAAAGCCGGGCGGCGCACTACCAGAAGACATTCCGGCTCCATCCGGACATCGGGTACGTGCGAACCCCGCCGTTCGTCGCCCACGCGAACGAGGCCGCCGGGCGCGCGGGCGCACGCATCGTCTTCCTCGGGGACTCCGTAACAGAGCTCGGCAAGTTCGCAGAGTACTTCCGGGACGAAGTAGTGCGACGCAATGCCGAACAGGCAGTTACGGCGATCGACGCCGGGGTCGTGGGCTACGACCCCGTGCTCGAGAACCGCTTCCTGCGCAGCTTCTTCGACGAGCTACGGCCGGACCTGGTCGTTCTCCAATTCTGCCCAAACGATTTCAAACGCACGCCGGTGATCGTGCCATCGACCGACGGGAGCTGGCTCGCGTTCAACGGAGGCCGGCTCGATGGGCTCCTGGCCTTCGCGTTCGGAACCCGTTCGAGACTCTTGCAGCTCGTCGCCGGCAACGTAAATGCTGCACTGACCGAGCGAACGCGTTTCGACGACACCGAGATGCAGGCCCACCTCACGAGCATTCGAAGCTACGTGATCGCCAGGGGTGTACCGATTCGCTTCGCGGTCATTCCAGACTTCCACAACCCACAGAACCGATCGAGCCTCGCGATCCAACGCATCCAAGGCGACGTTTTCGCCCCCGGAGAAATCATCGACATGACCCGCCAGTTCGACGCCATGCAAACGCTGAGCGACGACGGCGTCCACCTGAACGAGCGTGGACGCCGGGCAACCGCCCGCATCTTCTACGCCGAGATCGGCTCATTTCTCGACATGGGAGGCAACAGCGCGGACGGCCGGAAGAAGTAGTCCGGGTCAGGCCCTGGGACGCCACGCGCCCAGTGTCATCCGCTCTGCGTCTCGGTCAGCGCGAGCTCCGCAATCGCCATCTCGCGCATCTTGAACTTCTGCACCTTGCCGGTCACCGTGAGTGGAAACTCATCGGCGAACTTCACGTAGCGCGGCACCTTGTAGTGGGCGATGCGTCCCCTGCAGTAGTCCTTGACCGCAGCCTCGCTGAGCTCCGCCCCCGCGCGCACCTGGATCCATGCCATCAGCTCCTCACCCAGGCGCTCGTCGGGGACACCGATCACCTGCACGTCGGCGATGTCCGGGTGACCGTGCAGGTACTCTTCGATCTCGCGCGGGTACACATTCTCGCCGCCGCGGATGATCATGTCCTTGATACGGCCGACGATATTCACGTAGCCGGCAGCGTCCATTACGGCCAGGTCGCCGGTGTGCATGAAGCCAGCTGCATCGATCGCCTCGACGGTGCGCTCAGCATCATTCCAGTAGCCCTGCATCACGGAATAGCCACGCGTGCAGAACTCGCCGATTTCGCCGCGCTGGCAGACGCTCCCCGTTTCCGGGTCGATGACCTTGATCTCGACGTGTGGATGCACGCGACCGACGCTGCCTGTGCGTCGCTCGATCGGATCGCCGCCGGCAGTCTGCGTCGAGACGGGCGAGGTCTCGGTCATGCCGTAGCAGATGCACACCTCACTCATGTGCATGCGCTCGATGACTTCCTTCATGGTATCGACGGGGCACGGCGACCCGGCCATGATGCCCGTGCGAAGGGAAGCGAGGTCGAAGCGAGCGAACTCTGGATGCGCGAGCTCGGCGATGAACATGGTCGGAACGCCATAGAGGCTGGTACAGCGCTCGGCTTCCACGGCTGCGAGCACGCTGCCCGGCTCGAAGGCATCGTTCGGCAGCACCATGGTGGCACCGTGTGAGACCGCACCCAGATTGCCCATCACCATGCCGAAGCAGTGGTAGAAGGGCACCGGGATGCAGATCCGATCCTCCGGCCCGTAGCCGCAGCCCAGCCCGGTGAAGTAGCCGTTGTTCAGGATGTTGCGGTGCGTGAGGGTGGCGCCCTTCGGGAAGCCGGTCGTTCCGCTCGTGTACTGGATGTTGATCGCGTCGTCCGGGGCGAGACCCGCGAAACGCTCACGCAGCGCGTCGTCGCTCTCCGCATCGCCGGCGGCCAGCAGCGCACCCCACTCGGGCGAGTCGAGAAAGATCGCCGCCTCGAGGGCATCGAGCCGAGGCCGCACCTCCGCCAACATTGCGACGTAGTCCGATGTCTTGAAGCTCGGCGCCGAGACCAGCAGGCGGCAGCCGGACTGAGCGAGCGCGTACTCGAGCTCACTGCTCCGGTAGGCCGGATTGATGTTCACGAGGATCGCGCCGATCTTGGCCGTGGCGAACTGGACGAGCACCCACTCGGCGTTGTTCGGGCTCCACATGCCGACGCGATCACCCTTGGCGATGCCGCGCGCCAGCAGACCGCGCGCCACGCGGTTCACCTGCGCGTCGAGTTCCGCATACGTGAAGCGCCGCCCCTGGTGGCAAGAGACGAGGGCCTCGTGCGCGGGATCACGGGCGACAGCGCGCTCGAAATTCGCGCCAATCGTCTCGTCGAGCAATGCGACTTCGCTGGGACCCCGATCGTGCGCGCGAGACACGGCGCCTCCTCGTTCCAATCCGTCGCCTACGGCGTGTACCAGATGGGCGACGTATACGCGCGGTCCTGGATCTGGGTCGGAACCTCCTGCGGCACCGCAGTGCCCAGACGCACCGCGTCGTACACATTCCAGCGCGGCGTCGGGATCTCGATCACCCGTGCGTAGTAGAAAGCCAGCTCGGCAGGGTCGAAGTCCGGATCTTCCCAGTAGCTGGCGAGCATCGCGTCGCCGATATCGTTGGTGTAGCTGGCACTCGCCTCGTCGACGCTGGATCCCACCGGCCGCACTCTCCCGAGCCATTGGCGCCGCCCGTCTGAGAGCGCGACATCGTAGACCTTCTCCTCCAGGCTGCCGTCGGACGTGTGCCAGCCCTTCACGATCTGGATGCGGTCGAGGTTGGCGCCGTTTGGATCCTTCAATGCCGTAACCAGAAAACGCGGCGCGCCGCTCGCCTCGGGCGGCAGGTCGCCACCCATGGGCACCCCCTTGCGATAGCCAATGCGCACCGCGTCGGGCCGGTGCACGTCGGAGGGCGCGTAGTCCCAGCCACCGAAGAAACGCACCGTGATGCGCGATCCCGTGGTCGCGTAGACCTCCTTGCGCTGCAGCGCCTCGAAGAGAGCCTCACGGGTATTCTCACGCGCCCACACCGCCGCGTAGCCGGACGAGACGAAATCCCAGGTCGAGAAGGCAACCTCATCGCCCATGAAGCCCGGTCCCGTATTTCGCGGTCCGGGCTCGCTGATCGTCACCTTGCCCCAGAAGTCGTTCTCCGCAGCGGTCGCCAGCGACGTGTGAGCATCGGTGCTGCCGATCATTCCGAACTTGAACGGATTGACGCCCGTCTCCTGCGCCTGCGCCAACCCGAGCTTGAGCGCCGAGCGCGCATACTCGAAGCGGAGCATGTCGTCCCGCTTTGGCAACGGCCGCAGCGGATTGAGATTGCCGAAGTCCCACGTCTCGAAGTCGGCGAACTCGTCGTCCGGGGACAGCAACGGATGGGCCTCGGCGTCCCCTTTGATCTGCGTCACCTCGACGACGGGCTCCAGCCGCGCACGACGTTCGGCATATGCACGGTCGAAGGCGGCGCCTTGTGAGTCTTCGACGGCAAACATGCGGCCGTTGCTCACGTTCGCATTGTGCGGAATCGCGAGGATGCGGCCCTGCGCGTCGCCCTCGTATTTTTCCATGAACGCCCAGAGGTCTTCTGGACGCTCACCGTCGAAGGCGGAGACGGGCACCAGCCGAGACGCCTTGGGGGCGCCGTCGGCGTACACGACGACGCGGTGGAGATTGTCGCCCCGAGGCATCGACGTCCATTCGAAGCCGATGAGCGCAGTAAACCTGCCCGGGTCGTTCGCCTGATCGGCGAGCCGCGTGATCTGTTGCCAGATGTCGCGCTTCATCACCGGATCGTCGATCAGCGGCTCGTTGCTCATGAGAGATCCGATCAGCTCGCCGATCGTCGTGAGCCCGCCATCGGTCGAATTCCGCAGCCCGTCGCCGAGGCGCTTGGCGGCGGGGTTTCGCATCAGCCTGCGGTCCCCGGCGCGCAGCTTGGGCAACAGGCCCATGTACTCGGCGTGGTCCGACACCACCAGGAAGTCGAGCGGCGCCTCGAGCCGCGCCAGCATCCCGCTCGCAGACCTCACTTTCTCGCCCTTGGCAAAGCGGTAGGCATCGGCGGGCGTGAGACGCGTGTTGCCCATCGTGTTCGCGTCCATGCTGAAGGAGCTGTGCACGTGGGTATCCCCCCAGAAGACCCGCATCGGAAATTCGTCAGCCGCATGTGGGGCGTAGAGCACATCCTCGGCGAGCGCGGCGGGAACGAGCCACAACATCCAAAGCGCCAGCCAGACGGGAAACGATTGTCGGTCCAAGATCACGTCGAGGCCTCCGCGGATGGTTCAGAATATGGGATGATACGCAAAAGCCGCATTGGAGAGAGCGTGAAGCCGGAGCCCTTTCACGTCGACATTCCGCAGGCCAAGCTCGACGACCTGAAGCGCCGCCTCACTCAGGTGAACTGGCCGCAGGACTTCGAGGACGAGTCCTGGGAGTACGGAGTTCCGGGCGCCTACTTGAAGGAGCTGTGTGCCACATGGCGGGAGGGCTTCGACTGGCGGGCCCAGGAGGCCGCGATCAACCAGCACCCACACTTCCGCGTCGAGATCGACGGCCTGCCGATCCACTTCCTGCACGAGCGGGGTCGCGGACCGAGCCCGGTTCCGCTGATCCTGAGCCACGGCTGGCCCTGGACCTTCTGGGATCTACGCGACGTGATCGGGCCGCTGACGGACCCGGCGGCCCACGGCGGTGACCCGGCCGATTCTTTCGACGTGGTGGTGCCGTCGCTCCCCGGCTTCATCTTCTCGACGCCTCTCACCCGCACCGGCGTGAGCTGGCTCGAGACCGCCGAGCTGTGGGTGGCCCTGATGCGCGACGTACTGGGCTACGAGAGATTCGCCGCCCAGGGCGGCGATTGGGGCGCCATGGTGACGGCGCAGCTCGGCCACAAGTACCCCGAGCTGCTGACCGGAATCCACCTCACCAACGCTTTCGTCTTTCCGGCCTTCGACGGCCTGAGGCCGTGGTCGATCGTGCAGGCCGGCGGCGGCACTCTGGAGGACCCGGAGCTGGACGCGAAGCTGGCGGCCTACCAGCGCCGCTTCGCATCTCACCTGGCGACACATATGTTGCACCCGCAGACGCTCGGCACGGCGCTTCACGACTCGCCGGCGGGCCTGCTCGCCTGGCTGGTGGAGAAACGTTTTCTCTGGGGCGACTGTCGCGGCGACGTCGAGTCGCGCTTCAGCCGCGACTTCCTGCTCACCAACGCGAGTCTCTACTGGCTGACCGACTCCTTCGTCACATCGGCCCGCTACTACGCGGAGGCGGCCAAGGCCAAGTGGACGCCCGCGCGGGAGGGCATGCCGCAGGTGCCGGCCCCCACCGGCATCTCGTTCTTCCAGCACGACATGGCCCCGCTCCCGCCGGACTGGACTTCGGAGTTCTACGACCTGCGCCAGCAGAGGGTGCACCCCGACGGCGGCCACTTCGCCCCCGCCGAGAACCCCAGCGCCGTCGTCGACGACATCCGCGAGCTCTTCCGCCCGCTGCGTTAGAAGAAGTCACAGCCCTCAGCCCGCCCATCGGCGCCTCGCACGCCATTGCCGCACGCCTCACGCGCCGCAAGCGCTCCGCCAACGGATGGCGATCGGTGGGCCGAACAACATGCTGGAGCCGCCTCGTTTCCGTGAACAGCCGAGCGCTGAGGTTCAGATGCCCGCTCCGGGATCCGGTGCGGCGGGCTCTGCGGGCCGCTCCTCCCACCACCAGCGATCCGCTTCATCGGGCGAACCGGTTCGGGCGCGGGTGCAAGGTGCACAGCCGATCTTCGCAAAGCCGCGATCGTGGAGCGGGTTTGTGGGGACCCCGTGGCGACGGATGTAATCGAACACGTCGACGTGGGCCCAGCGCGCCAGCGGGTTGAGGCGCGCGAGCGATCCGCTCTCGCCTCGAAAGGACGGATCCGCATGCACGACAGGCAGCTCGTTCGCCGGGCGACCCTCCCGCCGTTTCCCGGTGACCCATGCGTCGAAGCGAGAGAGCACGCCGTCCAGCGGGCGGAGCTTGCGAATCGAGCAGCACTCCCAATGGCCGTCTTGGTAGAAGCTATTGGGACCCTTGCGGCTCATCAGGTCGGAGACTTCGGCCCCATTGGGTAGGAGCGTCTCGATTTCGACCCCATAGTGGCGGCGCACGTCGTCGATGAACTGATAGGTCTCGTTGTGCAATCGTCCTGTGTCGAGTGTGAAGACGGAGAACGGCAACCCCAGGCTGGTCGCCATATCGACCAGCACGACGTCCTCCGCGCCCGAGAAGGCGATCGCAGAGCGTTCGCCGTAGGACTCGAGTCCAAAGCGCAGGATCTCGAGGGGCGACGCCTCCTCCAGATCCCTGGCGGCGGCCGCCAGATCGATGGGGGCGGCGTCAGCCGGTGTCGCGACGGCCGGGGCGCTGTCGAGGTATTGCCGCACGAGTCGCAGCGCGCTCGTCACCACGGTCTCCGTCCCGTCCTCGTCGCGCACCACGAAAAACGGTGCGAGCTTCACCCCGTGACGCACAGCGACGCGCGCGCCTGGCGATTCGTCCTCCCCCTCAACCGCCCAGAGAATCTCGTCGATCCGTTCCCAGAGCCCCTTCCTCTTCAGCATTTCCTCGGTCTGGGCACACTTCTCACAAGGCTCCCCATTCGCCAGCCGCTTCTTGACCATGGTGATCTGCATCCGCCCATTGTAGGGAAGCCGGCGAGGCGCAACGCCTTTGAAGCCTTGCCTCGCGGGTTTCGTCCAGTGAAGTCTCGACGGAATCCAGAGCGCACTTCTCGCCATCCAATTTGCCGGGCTGGACCAACCAGGGAGGCTCTCCGCGCCGCCCGGCAACCAGGAGTCTTGGCGACGCATCGGGGGACGACTAGTGTGGGCTCGTGATTCGTCGAATGCGCATTCTGGGCACCGTGCTCGCGGCGGCGTGGCTCGGCTGTGCGTTCGACGCCGTCGGGCCCACGCCGGCTCCCGCGCAGACACCGCAGGACGACATGCAACCCGGCGGCCTCTCGGCACTCGAGCGAGAGGTCACGGACCGTATCAACGCACACCGCAGGACGAGCAAGAAGCGCACCCTGGAGCGCAGCGACTTCGTAGCCGCGGTGGCACGCGCCCACAGCCGGGCAATGGCGGACGGCGGAACCGACCTCGGCCACGCGGGCATGCAACGTCGCGCGAGCGAGCTCGCGGCGCGGCTGCCCTTCGCGGGCATGGCCGAGAACGTCGCGCGCCAGGGCCGCAAGGCGGGGGTCGCCGCGGCGGTCGTCAACAGCTGGCTCGACAGCCACGTGCATCGCACGAACATCGAGGGCGACTACCACCTCACCGGAGTCGGTGCGGCGCGCGGCGCCAACGGCGACGTCTATCTGACGCAGATCTTCGTCCGCACGGAACGTCGAGCTGCCTCGCGAAACGGGGGCACCAAGCTGCACAAGCTCGGTTTCGCGTTCCTGATCCCTGGCTCCTCTGGATCTTGGCTTCGACGAGACCGCCATCGAACTCGGGCCGCGGCCCCTTGGGCCATTCGGGCCTGCTCGTCAGAAGTCGGCTGATCGGACGCTGCGGAGACGCTGCTTCATTTCCTCATCGGCGCAGAGAGGCTAGGGGCGCGTGTCGCCGAAGAGCACCATCGAGAAGTACTGGGAGCCACCGCCGTAGGCGTGGCCCAGCGCCTTGCGGGCGCCGTCGATCTGGTGTTCGCCGGCGAGGCCGCGCACCTGGTTCGCCGCCTCGGCGTAACGGCACATGCCCGAAGCGCCGATCGGATTCGACGAGAGCACACCGCCGGACATATTGACGGGCCGAGAACCGTCGAGCGCCGTCACTCCTTCGTAGGTCAACTTCCAGCCCTCGCCCTCGTCCGCGAAGCCCATGGTCTCCATCCACATGGGCTCGAACCAGCTGAAGGGCACGTAGATCTCCATGCAGTCGATCTCCTTTCGGGGATCCTGGATTCCGGCCTGCTTGTAGAGATCCTGGGCGGCGAGCCGGCCCGCCATGGGGTTCACCGCATCGCGCCTCGCGAACTGCGTGGGCTCACTTCGCATGGCTGTGCCGTGCACCCAGGCCGGCTTGCGCGGCGTGCGCTCGGCGAGGCTCTCATTCGTGAGCACCATCGCACACGCCCCATCCGACGACGGACAGCTCTCGAGGTAGCGGATCGGATCCCAAAGCATCGGCGAATTCGCGATCTGATCAAAGGTGATGTCATCGATCTTCAGGTGCGCGTAGGGGTTCTTGTGCGCATTCTGGCGATCCTTGAGCGCAACGCGAATGCCAGTGTCCTCCGGCGCATTCGAGCGCCGGATGTAGGTGCGGATCAGCGGCGCGAAGAAACCGCCGGCGCCAGCCACCACCGAGACCGAGAAGGGCGGCGAAAGCGTGAGGCCCCACATGGCGTTGCTCTCGGACTGCTTCTCCCACGCGATCGTGAGCACGCGATCGTGGATGCCGCTCGTGATCATGCTGATCGCGACGTTGGCGGTGGATCCGCCCACGCTGCCCGCCGTGTGCACGCGCAGCAGCGGCTTTCCCGTCGCCCCGATCGCATCGGCCAGGTAGTTCTCGGGATACATCATGCCCTCGAACATGTCGGGGGCCTTGCCGATCACGACGGCTTCGATGTCACTCCAGGTCAGCTCGGCATCCTCGAGCGCGCGCAGGGCCGCTTCGCGCAGCAGGCCCGGCATCGACACATCGATTCGCTTCGCATCGTACTTGGTCTGACCGACTCCGATCACTCCGCAGCGCTGCGTCATTTCAGTCTCCCTCCAGCACGACGGCCAGGTTCTGTTGCAGGCATGGCCCCTGGCCGGCATGTGCCAGCGCCCGATCGCCGCCGCCGGCGGCGATGCGCACAGCGGCGTCACCGATGCGATTGAGACCACAGGACATCAGCGTATGGGCGGCCAACGAGCCGCCCGACGGATTCACCTGCACGTCGTCAGCGAGCCCGAACTCCTTGCGCAGGATCAGCTCCTGGTGCGAATACGGCGCCGTGATCTCGACGAAATCGAGCTTGTCGTCGGCGGCACCCGCCTTCTCGGCGGCGAGAGCGGCCGACGGGATGCGAGTGAGATCGCGCACGCCGAGGGCCGGCGGATCGATGCGATGATCGAATCCGCGGATCCACACCGGGCGGT
Organism: Deltaproteobacteria bacterium; assembly: GCA_019310965.1. Taxonomy (GTDB): domain Bacteria; phylum Myxococcota_A; class UBA9160; order UBA9160; family SMWR01. The sequence goes on along the minus strand of JAFDDG010000069.1, from coordinate 5,583 downwards.
CGCAGAGCTGCTTCGCGCGGTCCCCGGCCACGACCACCATCACCGTGACGCCGTCGCTGTTGGCCGGGCAGTCGTGATCCCGCAGCGGCGAGACCCGGTAGGGCTTGGCGAGCAGCTCCTCCACCGTGTAGTCACCCTTGCGCACGGCGTGCGGGTTGGACTGCGCGTTGCGCAGTGCCTGGCAGGCGACCTCGGCCATCTGCTTCTCGGTCACGACACCCGCCTCGAGACAGCTGCGTGCCTGGATGCCGGAGAGGCTGTCGAGATCCGGCCACAAGGGCTGCCCGCAGTAGGGATCGAGCTGCAACGCCTGCACCTGCGCGATGTCGCCGGGCGAGGTCTTGCCAAACGAGTAGATGAGGGCCGAGCCGACCTCACCGGTCTGGATCTTCACCCATGCCTCGTAGAGCGCCCAGGCGCCGTCCTGCTCGACGTGAGACTCCTTGATCGGCGGCCAGGAGCCGACGGCATCGAGGGCCATCACGAAGGCAAACGGCTGGCCCTGCAGCCAGTCGCTGCTGCCCGAGCAGGTGAAGTCGATCTCGTCGCGCGCGAGGCCGGAGCCCTCGATGGCTTCCTTGGCCACCGGCAGCAGCATCTCGATCTCGTTGCGGTCTTCGACCGCGACATTCGACTGTGCGAACGAAACAATGGCGACGTCGCGCATCAGCAGTACTCCCTGATCTGATCGAAAGGCACGTCCGGCTCATCGAGCGGCTCGAAGTACTCGATGCTCGCGACCGAAGTCGTGAGCTGGTCGTCCGGCGCCCACTTGGCCTTCACCCGCATGCCGATGCGCTCCTCGCCGAGCGGACAGTCCTGCAACACGTGGAAGAACGGAATGTGCGAGCCGTCGAGCAGCACGTTGATGCAGACGTACGGCAGATCGAAGGAGATGTTGTCCGAGGGCACGCGCACGATCGAGTAGGTGACGACGGTGCCGGTATCGGCCACCTCGACGAACTCGGGCGTGAGCTCGGCGTTGCGCGGATCGGCGCCGCGCGGCGGCACGTAGACCAGGTCGCCGCCGATCGCCTTGGCGCCGAGGATCTTCTTCTCTGCGAGGCCGCGCAGAAAGACCGACTGCGCCTTGCCCGCGCGGAAGTCGTACTCGAGGCGGATCGGAGTCGTAACCGACTTCACGGGCTCCTCGACGGGCTCCGTCAGCGGCGGCGCGGGCTGTGCCTCCGACTCCGGCACGAAGCACTCGATGTCCGTGATGTGGCCGACGCGCTCTGCCTTCCAGCGCGGCGCCACGCGGGTGCCGATGGCGATGCTGGCCTCGTCGCCACCCACGTCGACGGCGTGTAGGAAGCCCGCGTCGGCGCCGTCGAGCTTGATCAGCGCGTACGCGAAGGGCCGCTGCAACGGCTGCTTCGGGCGCGGACTCGACACCCACGCGTAGGACACCACTTCGCCGGCGGGCCCCACGTCGACGAACTCCTCCAGAGCCTCGGCTGTCTGCGGGTCGTACTCCGCCGGCGGGACGAGCACACCTGCCGTCTGGCTGCGGATGCCGACGAGCTTGCCGTCGCGCAGGCCCGAGAAGAAGCGGGAGAGCACCGGCCCGCACGAGCGACGGAACGGGTACTCGATGACGTGAGGACCCCTCAGGGCCTCCTGATCGTAGGCTTCGGACATCGCAAACTCCCCGCCACGCAGCGCACGGGGACGCCGGAGGCGAAAATGGGGCCCGCAGTCTACCTGCGGGCCGGCCGCCACGCTAAGCAGATTCCCTCGAGACTTCGAATTCTCGCGTGCCGCCGGGACAGATGCGTGCAGCCTGGCTTGCGGCCAGAGCTCACTTCCCCCTCAAGGGCTGGACGATCTGCTCCGCGAAGCGCTCGACCAGGCGGGGCTCCCCGGTGTCGACGAGGATCAGGTAGCTGATGCCAGTCTCCTCGCGTCGCTGCGCGATGCGATCGTGGATCTCGGCAAGGCTGCCGGTCAGGTACATCGGACAGCCGGCCACGCCGGCCTCCGACATGCCGTGAGCCTCCGCGATGCGGCGGCGCGCCACGCCCGGATCGTCCGAGACGTGCAGCTCCGTCACGAGCGCATTGAGCTCAATGGAGGCCGGATCGCGACCCGCTGCCTCCGCCCCCTCTCGAATCCAACCCACCTTCTGGAGCACACGGTCGGGCGCCAGATCCGCCGCACTCGCCGCCGTGATGCGCCCTTCCTTCAAGACGGGGTTGATTCCGACGATGTCGGCGTGGCGCCCGGCGAGGCGCAGCACCCGAGGCCCGCCGCCCCCGACGAACACCCGCGGCGCACCGGCGGCGGGCAGCGCACCGGCCCCTTGTGCGCCGCGCAGCTGGTAGTGCCGCCCGTCGAAGTCCGTGGTGGGCTCGTTCCACAGGGAGCGAATCACCCGGAGCGCCTCGTCGAGGCGCTCGATCCGCGTCGGCGGCGGATCACACGGGATCCCCGCCTCATCGTAGTCCGACTGCATCCAGCCGGCGCCGAGACCGAACTCGAAGCGGCCACCCGAGAGCAGCTGCAGCGTGGCAGCGGCTTTGGCGAGCACGACCGGGTGACGGTAGTCGACGCCGAAGACCAGCGATCCGACGTGCAGGCGCTCGGTCACGGCGGCGGCCGCCGCCAGCATGGCGATCGGCTCCCATTGCGGCCCGAAGTGATCCGGCACCAATAGCGTCGAATAGCCGAGCTCCTCGATCTGCCGCACGCGCGCCTGCCAGCCGGGCGCCGGCAGCACGGCTTCCTGGACTCCGAAGCGAAAGGCGTGAGGCACGGGCAGCAGCCTACCACCGGGGCACGCATCGTGCGCGCGCCTACTTGTCGAGCACCCGCAGCGACGCGCCTGCTGCGCCCGGATGTTCCCCAGCCAGCAGCGTCTGCACCGAAGCGATGACATCGGAGACGGCGATGCCGGTCATACACTGGGCCTGGGAGAACCAGCAGGAGAGCACCTTGTTGTCGTGCACGAACATGCAGGGAGAACAGCGCAGGCCCAGGTAGTGCACCGCGTGGCGCTGACTCGGCGAGGCACATAGAGGACCGTAGAGCACGGGAGTCTCCGGTCCGAAGAGCGCCACGACCGAGGTCCCGACCGCAGCGGCGATGTGCATCGGCCCGGAGTCGTTCGAGACCACCACTTCGGCGTGGGCCAGCAGCGCAACCAGCTCACCGATGTGGCTCTTGCCAGCCAGGTTCACCACGCGCTGTTCGAGCCCCGCCAGCCGGATCACCGCTTCCGCCCGACCGCGTTCTGCCGCGCTGCCGATCACTACCACATTGACTGGAAGCTGCGCCGTCAGGTGCACGAGCAACTCCGCAAAGCGCTCTGTAGGCCAACGCCGTTCGAGGGCCATGTCGCCGGCGTTCGGATTCACGACCACGAGCGCCCGACCTTCCCGCCACTGCGCCGCAGACACCAGCTTCTCGCGGCAGCGCTCCCACGACTCCGGCGGCGGAGCCAGCAGCGGCAGCGCATCCGATCGCTCCACCTCCGCTGGATCGATCGGACTCATCGCGTCGCCCGCCAGCAGCGTCAGGAAATTCTGCAGCACGTGCGCGTAGGCATTGAAGGGAACCTCGGCATCGTGCAGTCGCCCACGCCACTTGCCCTTGGCGCTGAAGCCGTGTGACCAACACGGCCGCGCCAGGAACGAGAAGATCGCCGAGAAGCGCGTAAAGAACTCGAGATCGAGCAACAGGTCGTAGCGCTCCCCGCGCAGGCGCCATATCACCGAAAGCGTCTCGACGAGAAAGGACCCGACACCGCGGCCCAGATCGATGGAAATCACTCGATCGATTTCCGGGTAGAGCGCGGCGAGCGATTCATTCTCACGCAGAGAGAGGAAGTCGATGCGCGCGTTCGGGTACCGCGCACGCAACCTCGCCAGCAGCGGCGACACCAACACAATGCTGCCCATGCCCCACATCTTGAGCAGCAGGATGCGGCGCACGTCCTCCGGCGCCGGCTGGCTGCGCTCGCGCCGCACCAGCCGCTTCCACGCAAGCGCCAGTGCGCAGAGAACGGGACCGACCCAATCGTCGATCAGAAGTGAAGCATCGTAGCGGCGGCGGCTGGGACGCTTGTCGGCCACACAGAGAGTCTACCGGCTGTGGGGCCCGAACGGCGAGGATCTCGGCCCCTCAGATCCCGTCGGATTCGGGCGAAGCCAGGACGCTGCGGCCGCGATGGCGCTGTATCGAGACGGGCCCGAAGCGCTTCACCTCGGCGTAGTTGTCATCCAGCCAGTCGAGAAGCGGCTGACCGAAGACCTGTTCGTCGCTGAGCCCGTCGACGCGCAGCGCACCTTCGTCCCACACGAATGTGCGCGGAGGGTTGGCCCGAAGCTCGGCCAGCACTTCGTCGCGGTGGGCCTGTGTCACGATCTGGTGGCCCATCACGAAGCGGATGGGCGCCGGTCGATTCGTCAGATAGTAGTAGGCGCCGCTGTTCGGCAGGAATAGAACAGGCTCGCCGACCTCGGTTTCGAGCTGCACCCAGCGCGCGACCTGCGTGACCAAGGGAGCGCCGACCGGCGCCCGTCCGTTGCGCCAAAGTGCGACGTTGGTGGCGAACGTGGCTCGCAGGCCGCGCAGCGGTGCGGGCACCGCGGTAAAGCCCACGTGAAACACGAGCAACGCCAGCGCGGCAACGCGCCAGGCTGCGACCGGCCGCGCAACGCACCCCGAGCGCGCGGCGGCAATCAGGCGATCCAGAGCAACGACCAACAATACCGCCGCTGCCGGCAGCGGATCGAGCAGATGTTTGAGATCGCTGCGCCCGAGCGCCGTGCGAAATGCCAGCATTCCGAAGATCGAGAGCAACAAGACGACCGTACGCAGCGGGTCGGCACGCAGAGCCGCGCAGATCCTCGCCGCGCTCGCCAACGGTGCGCGCAGATCGAACTTCGAGATGGGCAGGACCAGCAGCGCGGCGCTCATGCAGACAGCCGGCACGCCGTAACCGATCTGATAGGCGAAGAGTTCACGAGTCCCCCAATCGGCGAACTCGATGGGCAGCCGCGACGCCAGAGCGGGAAAAGGCAGCTTGGCGTAGCCGGCCATGACGTACGCCGGGTAGCCGACGATCCCCTGCAACATCGGAAGCAGGGCGTCGTGGGCGGCGTACCAGCCGAACAGCGGCAGGATGACGAGGACCGCACCCCCAGCAAAGCACGCGGCTGGGCGCCAAGCCCGATGCAGCGCGAAGGCGAGCCCGGCGACCAGCGCAAAGGCGAGCCCGAACTCCTGGCTGAATAGCAACGAGATGCCGGCAGTGACACCGGCAGCGGCGGCCATTCCCCAGTGCCCACTTCGCAGCCAACCGAGCATGAAGCACAAGCCGATGAGCGCCCAGCCACTGCGCAGGCTGATCCACGGCACGAGGAAGGGCAGCAACAACACGAGAGCGCGGCGCTCGACGAGCAGACCCGCCAGCACGAGCAGGGCGGTGAGCGCCACGACGCGAGTTGCTGAGAAGTAGAGATCCAACACCACGATCGAGCGGCCGAAGAGCTCCCACGCCCCGACGAGCCCGAGATCGTAGAGCGGGCCGTAGAGACAGAAGAAGTCCTTTCCGTGAAGCTCTCCATTGCGCAGCGCGTT
>JAFDDG010000068.1 GCA_019310965.1 Deltaproteobacteria bacterium | reverse complement strand
CGAACTCGTGGATATCGAACGCCTGCTCCACACTCGGGCCCGAGAGGGGATCGGATGCAATTTCTTCGGAAACGAGACCTATTGCGACCAGTTCCACCCGAACGATCGAACGCAGACGATGATCGCGCGCGCCTTGCTGGCGAAGATGCGTGAGATGGGACTCGTGCAGAGACGGAAGAAAGGTCAGCCGTGAAGCGCGGCACCATGCTCCTCGCATTGCTGGCGCTCGGCTGCGGGCCCGAGGCTCCGCCGTCGCCGCCTCGCTCGGGTCCGCCCAACATCGTCATGATCCTGTCCGACGACCACGGCTACGGAGACTACGGGTTCATGGGTTCACAGATCGCGCGCACCCCACACATCGACGAGCTGGCGGAGCAGGGGAGCGTGTTCCCGCTCACCTACAACACCGCCAGCATCTGTCGACCATCGCAGATCTCCCTGCTGACCGGACTCGACCCTCTGCAATGGGAGAGCACACTGCGCGTGATCAAGAAGCGCGAACAAAAGTATCGCGGACTCGACCGCATACGCCGCTTCGCAACATTGGCACGGGTTCTCGGACAGCGCGGCTACCGAAGCCTCCAGGCGGGCAAGCTCTGGGAGGGCAGCTACGACCAGGCGGGCTTCGACGCGGGCCAGAAGGAAGAGGTCTCCGTCGGCGTTCACGATCTTCCGGCATGGTCGGGCGGACCCAAGTCTCATGCCGTCGGCCGCACGACGATGGCACCTGTCTACGATTTCATCGACGAGCACCTCGACGATCGATTCTTCGTATGGTTTGCTCCCATGCTGCCCCACGTTCCGTTCGACGCACCCGAACGCTATGCGCGACGCTACGCGAACAGCGATCTTCCGAAAGACGCGCGGGGCTATTACGCCAATATCGAGCGGCTCGATGACGTGGTGGGCGGACTCGTCGAACATCTGGAGCGTCAGGGTATCCGCCGCGACACCCTGATCGTCTTCCTTGCCGACAACGGCTGGGAGATCGAGACGGCGCAGGAAGAGCGAAGGAAACGCATCTGGGTGGGGGGAGTCCGCGGGAAGGCCAGCATGTACGAACAGGGTTGGCGCACCCCACTCGTCTTCAACTGGCCGGGCCAAATTCCGAGCGGTGCACGCCACGAGACGCTCGCCTCGTCGCTCGATGTATTCCAGACCCTGCTCGACTACGGCGGCATGCTCCCCCTGGAGGAGCGCCCGGGCGTAAGTCTCCGCCCCGTGCTGGAGGGCGGCGACCCGAGGCTGCGCGATGCTCTCGTCGGAAGCGACGCCGGCATCCGGCCACGGGGCGGACCGCGTCAGGACGACGGCTCCGGGCCGCGCCCGCCCGCCTACTTCGTGAGGGATGCCTCGTGGCACTACATCTGGAACTCGGAGACCGACGAGGAGGAGCTCTTCGCAATCACGGAGGATCCGGACGAGGTACACAACGTCGTCGGTGAACATCCGGAACGCGCGCGCGCCTATCGGGAGCGAATCGATGCCTGGGCCGAGCGCATGCGCCAACCCGTGAATCCGATTCCGGCGCTGAATCGGGCGCCGGCGCGCCCACCTGAGCCGTCCGAGACGTGAGCGGCGCGCGTATAGGATTCGTCGCGATGCTGTGGGTTGCGGCCTGCGGCTCACCGCAGAGCGATGGTGCGGCAGTCGCGGAGCGCCCGAATATCGTGCTCATCATCTCCGACGACCACGGCTACGGCGACTTCGGCTTCATGGGATCCGAGGTTGCGAAGACACCGAACATCGATCGCCTGGCCCGCGAAGGCAGCACCTTCCCGGTCACATACAACACCGGGAGTCTGTGCCGGCCGTCGTTGATCTCCCTGCTGACCGGGCTCGACCCGAAGCAATGGGAGGTCAGCACGGCCGAGTTCGCGCGAAGCGGCCCGCGATCTCGGGGCAAGCAGGCAATCCGCCATTTCGCCACGCTCCCGCGTGTCCTCGGCAAGCACGGCTACGCCACGTTCCAGGCGGGCAAGCTCTGGGAAGGCAACTACGAGATGGCGGGCTTCGGCGACGGTCTGAAGACGAGACACGCCACCGGCCTGCGGGACACCGGCGCCTGGGCAGGGGGCGACGAGTCCCTGGCGGTGGGCCGCACCACATTGGCGCCGGTCACCGATTTCATCGATGCGCATGTCGGCGAGCCGTTCTTCGTCTGGTTCGCACCGATGCTGCCGCATACCCCTCACGATGCACCGAAGCACTACGAGGACCGCTATGCCGACCTGGGTCTCTCGGGGCGCGAACGCCGCTATTTCGCGAACGTCAGCCGCCTCGACGACGCGGTCGGAGCGCTGATCGCCCACCTCGAAAGGCGCGGCCTGCGCGAGCGCACGCTCGTCGTCTTCTTGGCGGACAACGGCTGGGAACCCGAGCGGCGCGATGACGAGCAGGTCTGGGTCGGCGGCGCCAAGGGCAAGGCCAGCATGTTCGAACTCGGCTGGCGCACGCCCCTCGTCTTCAACTGGCCGAACGCCATCCCGGCCGGCGAAGTGAAGCCGAGCCTGGTCTCGACCCTCGACCTATTTCCCACACTCCTCGATTACGCGGGGGCCGCGCCTCTGCCCGACCGCCCGGGTCGCAGCTTGCGGCCGGTGCTCGACGGGGGGGATCCAGACATCCGCACGGCCTTGTACGGCAGCGATCGCGGCATCCGCCCGCGGGAAAGAGCGCAACACGGACCACCATCGGCGCCCCGCGCTCCGGCCTTTTTCGCGCGCTCCGCGCGCTGGCACTACATCTGGACCAGCGAAACCGGCGACGACGCGCTCTACGACATTCTCGAAGATCCCGATGAGGAAGAGAACGTCGCAACAGCCCACCCCGAGCAAGTGCAACGCTTCCGCACAGAGATCGAAGCCTGGCACGAGGCGGTTCAGGAGCCGTTGCTTCCGCCCGCCCCCTGAGCCGGGGGGCTACCAGCCGGCGAGCTGTGCCGAGCGCTCGCGGTGCACGGATGGCTGCCCCAGGAAGGCACGGTCGAACATCGCGCGCTTGAACCACAGCTGGACGTCGCATTCCCAGGTGAAGCCGATGCCGCCGTGGGCTTCCACCGCGTCCCGGGAAATCTGCATGGCACGATCGGTGATGTGTGCCTTGGCAATGGCGGCGCTGCGCTCGGACTCATCGAGGATGTGATCGAAGGCGTGAGCAGCGTACCAGTAAAGCCCGCGCGACGGCTCGATCTCCAACGCCATGCTGGAAAGCTGGTGCTTCAAGGCCTGGAAGTGGCCGATGGTCACACCGAACTGCTCGCGGTTCTTGGCGTACTCGACGCACATGTCGACGAGGCGAGTGGCGGAGCCGAATGCATCGGCTGCCAACAACACCAGACCGGCGTCCCTCAGCCGCGGCGCAGCCGCAGCGCCCTCCGGCAGTGCCTCGCAGGCCGCCCCCTCGAAGACGACCGTGTCGAGGGGCCGCACGCGGTCCACACCCTCGAAGGGCTGCACTTCGACACCCGACGCCACGCGCTCGACGAGCACCAGGCCCGGACCCGCCACACCCACGACGATCACGTCGGCCCGGCCGGCGTGAGGTACGCAGATCTTGCTGCCGGAGACACTGCCGTCGCCACTCACCTCCCACTGCTCCGGCTGCCAGGCGCCGCCCGCTTCGCCAAGCGCCACGCTGCCGAGGGCTTCGCCGGTCGCCAGACCCGGCAGCCACTTCGCCTTCTGCGCATCGCTGCCTCCGAGCGAAATGGCCAGGCAGGCCAGCGAGTGACCAAAGAAAGGACCCGGCGCGCCGCCATAGGCCAGCGACTCGGCAGCCAGGGCCAGGTCGAGCAATTCGAGGCCAGCACCACCGTGCTCTTCCGGCACGACCAATCCCGCCACACCCATCTCGACGAGCCCTTTCCAGAAGGTCGGGTCCCAGCCCTCACCGCTGTCGAATAGCTCGCGAATGCGCGTCGGGGGGCACTCGTTCTCGACGTACTGCTTCAACGTCTCCTGGAGAAGCTCTTGTTCTTCGGAAATGTCGAAGTTCACTTGCCCGAACTCCTGTTCGCGTAGTGGTCGCGCGGCAAGCCAAGGCCGCGCTCACCGATGACGTTGCGCTGGATGTTGGCGGTACCGCCGGCCACGGCGATACCCAGCGAGTACATGTACTGGTTGAGCCACGCCTGGCTGCCGCTGGGAATGACGCCCAGCTTCGCGAGACCGGTCTGCACCGGGTCCATCAGCCCGTCTTCTCCCATGATCTCGAGCGACGCCTTCGCGACCATGCTGCCGATGTTCGTCGAGTGCAGCTTGTTCATCATCGAAATGATGCCGGGGCTCTCGCCCTTCGCATCTTTGGTGAATTGGCGCAGCCCCGAATACTCGTGAGCGCACACATAGCCCTCGAGAATGGCGAGCTGCTCGCGCACCAGCGGGTCTTCGATGACCGGGCGACCGCCGCGCTTCGTATCCCTCGCGAACTGCACGAGACCCTGGAAAGTGGCGGCGGCCTGCGCGGCCGCCGCGATCGAGTTGCGCTCGTGCTTGAGGGTCGTGCGCGACACCAGCCAGCCTTCACCGCGCTGGCCAACGATGTGATCCGCCGGCGTGCGCGCGTCGGTGAAGAAGACCTCGTTGAACTCCGCTGTGCCGTTCATCTGCTTGAGCGGTCGCACCTCGATACCCGGCTGCTTCATGGGAATCAGCAGGTAGGAGATGCCGGCGTGTTTGGGCACGTCCGGCTCCGTGCGGACGAGGCAGAACATCCAGTCCGCTTCCATCGCACTGGTGGTCCAGATCTTCTGGCCGTTGATCACCCACTCGTCGCCCTCGAGCACACCACGGGTCTGGAGCGAGGCGAGGTCGCTGCCGGAACCGGGCTCGCTGTAGCCCTGGCACCAGGTGATCTCGCCCATCACGGTCGGCCGGACGAACTTCTCCTTCTGCCACTCCTCGGCGCGCTCGAGCAGTGTCGGTACCAGCATCATCATGCCGATGGCACGAATCTCCATCGGCGCGTGCTTGGCGCCGAACTCCTCGCGGATGATCTGGGCCGCGATGCTGTCGGCCTCCTGCTCGGAGCCGCCGTAGCGCTTCGGAATGTTGCGGTAGAGGTAGCCGCGCTCGATGGCGGCCTGCCGAAACTGGCGCCCGCCATCGTCGCGGGACGCGCCACCCTGGGGAGGCCAGTTCTCCTCGAGGAAGCTCCGCACCTGCGCGCGAAACTCGTCGTACTCCTTGCCATAGCTGAGATCCATTGGGCCTCTCGGGGTGGAACGTGGATGGGGGCGGAGGAAGAAATTGACTGGGCAATCAACCATAGCAGGCCGTCGGGGCGGCCCTCGATCGGCCGGCGCAGCGGTTCAGGCGGGCCCCCGATCGGCCGACCCGCCCTTGTATGGGCATCCACATGGCCAGCTCGCCCGCCAGCGTGGCCGAGGCGCTCCGCGCCGAACCCGGCGGGCTCGCCTGGGCCCTGCGAGACTCGTCCGCGCGGAGCTACCGGCCCTCGGCTCCGAGATGGCGATTCCTGGCGGAATTCCTGGCGTCCGCGACCCAGGACGTGCACGACCACGAGGCCGTCTTTCTGGGGGTCGGCCCCAGCAGCAGCGCCCTGTTCGGGGTCGTCGTCCACTCGACCCGGCGGGGCCAGGCGCAGGGCGGTGTGCGCCGCTGGGAGTACCCGACCCTCGAGGCCTTCCTGCGGGACGGCCTGCGGCTGGCCCGGGGCATGACCCGCAAGAACGCACTGGCGCACCTCTGGTGGGGGGGAGGCAAGGGCCTGATCGCGCGCAACACCAGCCCGCCCGCCGAGACTGCAGGCGACCGGCGCAGCGTCTACCGAGAGTACGGCCACTTCGTGAGCGCCCTGCGCGGCTGCTACGTCACCGCCGAAGACGTCGGCACCGGCCCCGACGACATGGCGGAGATCGCGACGACGACGCGCTTCGCCACCTGCCTGCCGGCCGACCGCGGCGGCCGCGGCAACCCCTCGACGATGACGGCGGCCGGCGTGGCCTGCGCCATCGACGCGGCCCTCGCCTTCCGCGGAGACGCGTCGGCCGCCGGCCTGCGCTTCGCGGTGCAGGGCGGCGGCAACGTAGGAAGCGCGCTCGTCGCGGAGCTGCTCGCCCGCGGTGCAGAGCGCATCGTCGTGGCGGAACGTTCCCGCGATCGCTGCGAGACGCTGCGCTCCGCCTGGGAGGGGCGCCCGGTAGACGTGCGATACGCCGCTCCGAGTGACACCGGGATCATGGCCGAACCCTGTGACGTGCTGGCGCCGTGCGCTCTGGGCGGTGTGCTCGATGCCAAGACCATCCCCGAGATTCGGGCGCGCATCGTGTGCGGCAGCGCCAACAACCCGCTCGCCGACGAAGTCCGAGATGCCCTGCTGCTCGCCGACCGCGGGGTCACATTCGTGCCGGATTTCGTCGCCAACCGCATGGGCATCGTCACCGTCTGCGACGAGCAGTTCGGCAGTCTCGCCGATGACAGCGAAATCGTGCAGCATCTCGATCCCGACTGGGAGGGTGGCGTCTTCGCCACCACGCGGCGCATCCTCGAGGACGCTCGCAACCGCGGCATCACGCCTCAAGCCGCAGCACTCGAGGGCGCCGACATCCTGGCGCAGGAGACCCACCCGCTGCTCGGCCATCGCGGCTGGCGCATCATCGCATCGCTTTGCCGGGAGCGCGGCTAGAACTCGGCCTGACGCTGAAGATGTCGAGGGTGCGCTGGGGCGTGTCCGGATCAGAGCCCGGTGGGCGCCGGTGGCGTGCCGTCTCGACTCGAACCCCATGGCCCGGGCGCAGCCACTGCGCACAGAGCGGAAGCTATACCCTATCGTTCCATCGGCCCGACTTCGGCCGCCTCCAGCGAACCATGCAGCTCCGCGGACGTTTCCAGCGCAGTTTCTTCGAGCACGGCTGCCTCGCGGCGGCGCCCAGCCTGCTGGGCGCGTACCTGGTGCATCGGATCGGGCCGGGCGACGAGCGCGTCGGCCGCATCGTCGAGGTGGAGGCATATCTCGGCGACGGCAGCGATCCGAGCTCGCACAGTCACCGCGGAGAGACCCGGCGCAACCGCGCCATGTTCGGTCCGCCCGGACACCTCTACGTCTACCGCAGCTACGGCATCCACATCTGCGCCAACGTGGTCTGCGAAGCGCCGGGGCGCGGCGCCGCACTGCTGCTGCGGGCCGTCGAGCCGCTGGCGGGTCTGGCCGCCATGCGCGCGGTGCGAGGGCTCCGTCCGGACGCGCCCGACCGCGAGCTCGGCAACGGCCCCGGCAAGCTCTGCCAGGCCCTCGACATTCGCCTCGACGACTACGGCACGAGCCTGCTGCACGGCCGCCTCCGCCTGCGGCCGCGGCAGCCCGGCGACCCGCACCCGCGCGTTGCCCGAAGCACTCGCATCGGCATCAGCAAGGGCCGCGAACGCCCCTACCGGTTCTTCGTGGCCGACCACCCGTGCGTCAGCCATGGCCGGCCGAGCTAGGGCGATTGAGCGCAACGCAGCCAGCGGTGATGCGTCGGCGTCTGGGCGTCGCGCCAGTCTTGGGTCAGGCTCCTAGCCCGGCACCGCAACGCCGCGCCAGAAACGGGGACGGTCTTGCTTTCTTGCCTTTTTCCTCAAGTTGCCCGCCACCAGAAATTAGGCACGGGAAAAGCAAGAAAGCAAGACCGTCCCCATCCGCCTAGACTCCGGGTGTGCTCCAGCTTCTGCGCGCGAAACAGTGGACCAAGAACCTGTTGCTGTTCGCAGCCCTGGTTTTCGCGCAGCGACTCTTCGACCCGCACTCATTCCTGACCGCCTGCATCGCCTTCGGCGCGTTCTGTCTGGCCTCCTCGTCGGGATACGTCGTGAACGATCTCGTCGATGTGGAGCGCGACCGCCAGCACCCCTACAAGCGCAACCGTCCGATCGCCTCGGGGCGAGTCGCCCCGGCGGCCGCTGCCGGCCTGGCGGCACTCCTGACCGCGGGTGCCCTCGCAGTCGCCTGGGGCATCGGTTGGCCCTTCACCGTGGCGACCGTCGCATACCTGGCGCTCACGCATTTCTACACCTTCGTCGGCAAGAACCTGGTGGTGCTCGACATCCTGCTGGTCGCGTTCGGCTTCGTGCTTCGGGCGGTGGCCGGCGCGCTCGCGATCGGCGTTCCGTTCTCCGACTGGTTCGTATTGTGCACCTTCTTCGTGGCCATCTTCATCGCAGTGGCAAAGCGGCGCAGCGAACTCAACGCAGCCGCAGCGGACTTCAGCGCCCGCCCGGTGCTCGGCCACTACACCCGCGACGCCCTCACCGCTTTCGGCACCACCGCGATGGCGGCTTCGGTCATCAGCTACTCGCTGTGGGTGCAGGACGAACTCGAGCAGGCGGGAGGCGAGCCGCGCACCCTGCTCTTCACCGTGCCCTTCGTGATCCTGGCGATCTTCCGCTATCACCTGCTCGTCGAACGCGGCGAGGCCGGCGAGCGCCCCGAGGACACGCTGCTCACGGACCGCCCCCTCCAGGTAGCAATTCTCGGCTTCGCGCTGGTGGCGGTGGCAGCCTTCTACCTGGCTCCCTGATGGCAAAGGCACTGGCGGATTTCGGTCGGGCCGCGCTCCAACGGGTCGAAGAGATCGATCCCTAGGCCGCGGTGGCGCTGCACGTCGACGAGGCGTGGCATTTCGGCAACGTGCGCAACGCGGACGAATTCGCCGCCCGGACGCCGCGGCAGATGGGCGTCACGCGCGTGCTGGCGATGCACGGAGCCTGGACGGCCCGGTTGCAGCGCGAACTTCCGGTCGCAGGCTGAAGCGCAGCGCTTCTGCGGCCACCAGCTCCGGCTGCTCCATCACCATCAGGTGTCCCGCATCGGCGTCGCGCACGTCGGCATTCGGCATGCTGGCGGCCAACGTCTCGAAATGAGCACGCTGGAAGTCGCCGCGCCGCGCCCAGAGAAAGCGGACCGGAAGCGACAACGTCTGCGGCCGATCCGCCAGGTCCACATCGATGGCGCGTTCGAAGAGCGTGGCCTCGGTCTCCGGACGACACTTGAGCGTGACCCCTCCGTCGGGCGCTTCGGTGAGCCCCTCGGCGGCGTAGAGATCGAGCGCTCGGGGCGACCAGCTGGCAAATAACGGACGTCCGGCCCAGCGCTCGCGCGCGGCGGCCCGATCTGACCACGCGTGCCGCCTGCGTCGCGCCCCCTCGGCCAGCGGGTTGCCGCGCCCATGCCACTGGGCGCGCAGCTCCCCAGCCGGCGGAAACGGAGGATCCAGCAGCATCACCCGGCCGAAGCCCGTCGGATTCTCGCTCGCGGCGAGCAGCAGACAGGTGCCGCCGAAGGAGTGCCCGAGGCCGAGCGCCAGCGGCCCGTGGTCCGCAGCCAGCTGCGCCGCCACCGCCCCCGCATCGCGGCCGAGCGCAGCCCAAGCGTAGGCCTCGTCCCCAGCGGGCTTCGACGAATCGCCGTGGCCCCGCGCATCCATCGCGAATACGCGGAAATGCGGGCACAGCGACTCTGCCACCGGCGCCCAGAGTGCGGCACAGAAGCCGTTGGCGTGGTTCAGCAGCACGGGCGGCCCGCTGCCGCCGAAGTCGAGCACCGCGATCTCGATGCCGGGATCTCCTCCCGGCAGCCGCAGGCGCGTGACGTCGTCGAGCATGGCGCGACGCAGTCTCGCTGGCGCCTGCACAGATGTAAAGCCCGACCGCCCGGGGGTTCGGTATGGTGGCGGCGTGGCGACCTTGCCCATACCCCACGAGCCGTCCCTGCGCGAACGTCTGCGCGCGAACCTCGACGCGTTTTCTCGCAACAGTCACCGCGACGCGAGTCTGCGTGCCGCCGCGGTCGCGCTCGCGTTGGTGACGGACGAGTGGGGCAACGCCTGCTTCCTTCTCACCCGCCGCGCTGCCGGCCTGCGCTCCCACGGTGGACAGTGGGCGCTGCCCGGCGGGCGCCTCGACGCCGATGAGTCGCCAGCAGACGCAGCTCTGCGCGAGCTCGACGAAGAGTGCGGTTTGAGGCTCGACGCAGAATGCGTCCTCGGTGAGCTCGACGACTACCCAACGCGTTCCGGATACAACATCACGCCGGTGGTGGCCTGGGTTGCCGCCGACGCCGTGCTGGCACCCAACCCGGAAGAGGTGGCCGCCGTACATCGGGTGCCGCTCGCCGAGCTCAACCGCCCCGATGTCCCTCGGCTGCGCACGATTCCCGAAAGCGAGCGCCCGGTGATTTCCGTCCCATTGCTGGGCACGTTCATCCACGCACCAACTGCGGCGCTGCTGTACCAGCTGCGCGAGGTCGCTATCCGCGGCCGCGACACGCGCGTCGCCGAGTACGAGCAGCCAGTCTTCGCCTGGCGCTGACGCGCACATGGCCCGCGACGCACTGAGCGAAGCTGGCGCCGAGTGCCTGTTCCGCGAGCTGGACGATCTCTGCCACACTCATCCACGCGAGGAGAAGGCGCAGCGTCAGCGCCGAATCGACGCGCCGCCGAGCTGCCCGGGGGGCCTGCACTTCAAGCGAGCGAGCGCACGAAGCCGGCACTGAGACGCCCCCGCGCCACCTCGTCGACGGGCCCTTCGAGCGTCACAGAAAAGTCCGCCGCCACAGTCACCCGCAACACGCCGCCCGGAGCAAACACGCTGACCGGGCTACGCACCAGGCCGCGCCGCACAGCGGCGCAGGCGGCGGCACAGGCGGAGGTTCCGGATGCCGAGGTCACACCGACGCCGCGCTCCCAGATCAGGATGTCGAGAGCCCGAGGGCCACGCACGCGGACCAGCTGAACATTGCTGCGGCGGGGAAACACACGATGGCATTCGAGGGCCGGCCCGAGCTTCAACAAGTCTTCGCGGCGCCAGCGTCGGCGGCCTTCGGCAAAAACCACGCAGTGCGGATTGCCGACACTCACGCCGGTGAAGCGCAGCCGCCGCCCCGCAACCGCCAGCTGGCGATGGACCAGCTCGGGGTCGGGCAGCGTGCAGGGCAGCCGCCGCGATGCAAAGCTCGCCCTTCCCATCGCGACACTCACGCGCGACGCCTCACCCTCCTCGTCGACGTGAAGCGCGATCTCCACGGGCCCACCCCGGGTCGCCACCCGGAAGCGCGAACGCCGGGTGCGACGCGTCGCGTGCAGATAGCGCGCAAAGATGCGCAGGCCATTCCCGGAGCGCTCTGCCTCGCTGCCGTCCGGATTGAAAATGCGCACACCGAAGTGGGCATCGCGTGCCGGCACCAACGCCAGCACGCCGTCCGCCCCCACGCCGCGGTGGCGGTCGCACAACGCGCGCACTCTGCGCGGCGTCAACCGGAAGTCGAGGTCGGCGGGATCCATCACCAGATAGTCGTTGCCGAGCCCATGTCCCTTGTAGAAGGTGTTTCGCAACGGCATCAACGCTCCAGGAGTAACGTCTCCACGTCCCGCAGCAGCGGCCGGTGGTCGAGGAAGCCAGCGCTGTAGATGTTTCGCACCCCGCCCTCGGCGTCGACGAGAAAGACCTTCGCCACACGGTCGAAGAGCGCCGCATCGCTTCCATCCCGGCTCTGGAGTGGCACGGCATCCTGACCGAAGTCCTGCAACACCGGCTGCAGCGCATCCCTCGAGCTGGCCGTCAGAAACCGGCAGCCCGTGCGCGGCGCCAGGGCGTTGTCCAACCGCTGCACGGTCGCCAGCGGGACCGGGTAGCCGTTCGGATCGACGCCCTGCAGGTAGACGAAACCGACCAGAGTGACGCCTGCCGGCTCGACGCCGAAGGTCCAGACGGTGTCGAAATCCTCCTGCCTCTCGAGCTTTGAAACGGTGGACGATTGGCGCGTCTCGTCTGCGAAAGCCGCGAAGGCGACACCCAACGCCCCGCACAGCGAAAGAAACGCCGTCAGGCGTCCTCTCATCCTTTCGATCCTCCCCTGCTGGACCTCATGCTATCACTACCGAGTGCCGGAGCTGCCCGACGTCAGCGTCTACGTGGAGGCCATCGAGCGCTTCGTCGCGGGGCGAGTGCTCGAGGGCGTTCGCATCGGTGGCCCGTCTCTCCTGCGCAGCGTCGAACCGCCGCTGTCCGCCGTCGCCGGCCACCGTGTCACGGGTGCCCATCGGCTCGGCAAGCGCGTGGTGATCGCCCTCGACCCCGATCTCTTCCTGATCTTTCACCTGATGATCGCGGGCCGCTTTCACTGGAAGCGCCCTCGCGCGAAGCTCGCACGCAAGACCGGCCTGGCGGCACTCGACTTCGCACACGGCACATTGCTGCTGACGGAAGCCGGCACGAAGCGCCGCGCCTCTCTCTACGTCGTGCAGGGAGAAGCACAGCTCGCGGAGCACGACCCCGGCGGGCTCGAAGTGCTCGGCGCAGACCTCGAGAGTTTCCGCGAGCGGATCCTCGCCGGCAATCACACCCTGAAGCGCGCCCTCACGGACCCGCACCTTCTGAGCGGCATCGGCAATGCCTACTCCGACGAGATCCTCCACCGTGCGCGCCTGTCCCCCGTGAAGCTCACCGGCCGCCTCGGCGAAGAGGAGATCACGAGGCTATTCGACGCCACCCTCGCCACCCTCACGACCTGGCTCGAGTGCCTGCGCGACGAAGCGGGCGACGGGTTCCCCGAGAACGTGACGGCGTTCCGCGAGGGCATGACCGTGCACGGACGCTACCGACAGCCCTGCCCCGACTGCGGATCTCCCGTCCAGCGCATCGTCTACGCCAGCAACGAGACCAACTACTGTGCCACCTGCCAGACGGGCGGCAGGCTGCTGGCCGACCGCGCGCTATCGCGCCTGCTCAAGAAGGACTGGCCCCGTTCGCTCGAGGAGCTGGAAGCACGCAGGTCCGCGTAGCCGATGACCGAGAGAGGGGACACGGAGCCCGCGCGACCGGCGCAAGGCCGCTGGCGTGGCCGCGATCACACACGGGCGGGCCTGCTCGGGTCGCTCGCCGTGCTGTCGACCCCGATGCTCGCCAGCAGCGGGCTGACGCTGGCATTTCAGCTCGCCGACCTCTCCTTTCTGGCGCAGCTCGGCGACGCACCGATGGCCGCCGTCATCATCGCGAACCAGACATTGCGGCAGTTCGTAATGATGCTGCTGATGGGCGTGGCGTTCGGCTCCCAGGCGCTGATCGCGCGCGCCGTCGGGGAAGGCGATACCGAGCGCGCGGAACACGTTGCAGGGCAGCTGGTCTTGATCGGCGCGGTCTTCTCGTCGCTCGTGGCCTGCATCGGCCTGACGATTCCCGACCTGCTGTTCCGGGTGGCGGGCTCCGATCCGAGCTTCGCACCGCACGGCGTGCCCTACGTCCGACTGATCTTCTCGCTCACCTTCGGTATGGCCGGGTTCCAGCTCTTCAACGCAATCCTCTCCGGCGCCGGTGACACCACGACCCCGTTCTACGTGATGATGGTCCAGACCCTCGTGGCGATCAGCGCCGAGTGGATCCTCATCTTCGGCAATCTGGGCGCACCACAGCTCGGCGTGCGAGGCGTCGCGCTCGGCACGGCGACCGGACAGGTGCTCGCCATGGCGATCGGGTTCTCGGTGCTGTTTCGCGGCCGGGCGCGCATCCACTTGCGGCGCCGTCACCTGAAGCCGGACCTGGTGACGATCCGCCAGATTCTGAAGCTCTCGTGGCCACCCTCGGTGCAGATGGGCGTGCAGGCGCTGGTGGTCGTGATCTACGTGCGCCTGGCGGGGGGCTTCGGAGAGAGCGTGCAGGCCGCCTACGCCATCGGGCTGCGAATCGGCATGATTGGACCCATGCTCTGCTTTCCCCTGGCCAGCGCCTGCGCCACCCTCGTCGCTCAAGCTCTCGGCGCCGGCAACGTGCCCCGGGCCTGGCGCGCATTGCGCATCGGTCTGCTGGTCCACTGCGGCATCATGTGGCTGATCGCCTGGGGCCTCTTCTCCTTCCGCGGAGAGCTGATGAACCTGCTGAGCAACGATCCGGCGGTCATCGAAGTGGGCACCGAGTACCTCTTGTACCTGGCCGGCGCATTCGTGTGCTGGGCGTTCTACTTCGTCTTCTTCCGCGCACTGCAGGGCGCAGGGGACATGCTGGTGCCGATGCTGATCTCCGTCGGGGTGAGCCTGGTCATCTCGGTCCCACTGGCCCACCTGCTCTCAGATGCCATGGGCCGCCAAGGCCTGTGGCTGGCCTTCCTCATCGCCGTCCTCGCGACGGCCGCCGGCACGACCTGGCGAGTCGCCTCCGGCCGCTGGATCCGCCGTCTGGAGCCCGGCGCAGCAGGCCCGTGGGCATGAGCATCGAGCTCCTGGCGCTCGACATCGACGGCACCCTGCTCGATCCGTACGGCGCGCTGACGGATGCCGCACGAGTGGCGGTGGGCGAGGCCCGCGCCGCGGGGCTGGAAATCGTGCTCTGCACGGGGCGGCGCTACCGCACTGCACTGCCGCTCCTTCGGGAGCTGGCGCTCGAAGGCATGGTCGTGGTCAACAACGGCGTGCTGGTGAAAGACGTCGCCAACGCCGCAACGCTGCACCACGCCTACTTCCCAGCAGATCTCTACGCCGAGGCGTTCGCCTTGATGAGCGAGGCCGGCGCCCCGCTCGTCTACATCGATGGCTACGCCGAGGGCTTCGACATGCTCGTCGAAGCGTACGCCGAGACCCACCCGTTCCAGAGCGGCTACCTCGACGATCACGGCGAACATTGCCGCTTCGTGGAGGGGCTCTCCGCGCCGCCCCGGACCGACGTGATCATGCTGAGCCGCATGGCCGACGAAGCCACGCTCACCCCGCTGCGCGAGCGGATCAGCCAGCACTTTGGTGAAGCCCTGCACTCGCATTTGATCTGGAACAAGAACTACCAAGGACTGATCCTCGAGCTGCTGTCTGCGACCTCCGGAAAGTGGCGCGCGCTCGAGCACGTGGCCCGCAGCCGCGGCATCGACCCGCAACGCATCGCTGCCGTCGGCGACGATCACAACGACACGGAGCTGGTGCACCGCGCGGGCTTCGGCATCGCCATGGGCAACGCCGTCGAAGAGCTCAAGCAGGGGGCCGATCTGGTGGTGCGCAGCAACGCCGAAGGCGGAGTCGTCGAGGCCATCCACGCGGTGTTGAACGCGATATGACGCATCCCGCAACGGTGTCGACGCCGTGCTCGGCAAACTCGACTACGGTGCCGCGGAGCTCGCGCCCTTGCGAGGTGCGGGGATCGTCGCCTGAGGGTTGAAACCCCACGCCGTTCCGAGCATCCATGAAGAGCGCCCTGCTCACATCCGAAGGGAGAGATTCGCCCATGTCCAGCACCCAATCGCCCGTCCTCGATGTCGAGCGCGCCGTCAAGAACCGCTACGGCGCAGCCGCCCGGGAGCGCGAAGACGCTCTGTGCTGCCCGGTCGACTACGACACCCGGTACCTGAAGGCGATTCCCAGCGAGGTCCTTGAGCGCGACTACGGCTGCGGCGACCCGTCGCGCTACGTGGAGGAGGGCGACGTCGTATTGGACCTCGGCAGCGGCGGCGGCAAGATCTGCTTCATCGCCTCCCAGATCGCCGGGCCATCGGGCCGCGTGATCGGGGTGGACATGAACGACGACATGCTCGACCTGGCGCGGCGCGCCGCACCGCTCGTGGCCGAAAACGTCGGCTTCTCGAACACGCGCTTCGTGCGCGGTCGCATCCAGGACCTCGGCCTCGACGTCGATCGGCTCGACGCCTGGCTCGACGCCCACCCCGTGAAGAACTCCGATCACATCGCTGCACTGGAAGCCGAGATGCAGAGACTGCGCGATGAGGAGCCGCTGGTGGCCGATGCTTCCGTCGATATCGTGGTGTCGAATTGTGTGCTCAACCTGGTGCATCCGGATGCCAAGCAACAGCTCATTCGGGAGATCTACCGGGTCCTGAAGCGCGGCGGACGCATCGCGATCTCCGACATCGTGAGCGACGAGCCCGTGCCGGCGGCACTGCGCACCGACCCGGAGCTCTGGAGCGGTTGCATCTCCGGAGCTTTCGAGGAGCGCGAGCTACTCGAGGCGCTGGAGACCGCCGGCTTTCACGGCATCGTCATCGACAAGTGGGAAGCCGAGCCGTTCGCCGTGGTCGAGGGCATCGAGTTCCGCTCAGTGACGCTGACGGCCCACAAGGGCAAACAGGGAGCGAGCCTGGAAGCCAACGAGGCCGTGATCTATGCGGGCCCCTGGAAACAAGTCGAGGACGACGACGGACACGTGCTGCGCCGCGGCGAGCGCACCGCGGTCTGCGCCAAGACCTACAGCATTCTGACTCGAGCGCCTTACGCCGAGCAGCTGATTCCGCTGCCGCCGCGCGTCAGCGTGCCCGAGGCCGAGCGCGGCGCATTCGACTGCGTACCCTCCGCCAGGCGGGATCCGCGAGAGTCGAAGGGCGCCGACTACACTGCGAGCCGCAAACCCGAGCCCAGCGGCTGCTGCTGAAACGAGCCCCGCGGACGCCGGCGCAAGATCAGCTCAGGTGCAGCGGCCAGAGCGCGTCCAACACCAGGCCGACGACCAGCAAGGCACCGGCGCGGCGCGTGAGCAGGAACGCCCAGGCCACGTACCAGAGCGGCCACAGGGGGTAGCCCGCCGGCACCTGGCTCGGCTTCGGCGCGCGATAGGTGCGCAACACCTCGACGAGCCTCGGCGTCGCCGCGAAGACCAGCAGCGTCCAGACCCCGAGGGTTCCCGTCAGCACCAGGACGGCAACCAGCACGAAGAAGGCGACCATCAGCTCCTGGGTGAGAAAGAGCGCGCGCTCGCGACCCAGTATCACCGGCAGCGTGCGGATGCCCTTGGCCGAGTCGGCCTCGAACTTGTCGATGTGTTTGCCTATCAACACGCACGTCACCAGGAGGGCGTAGGGCAGACTCGCGGCAACGACCGGGGCCGAGAGCGTCCCGGCAGTCACGTAGTAGACCCCGCCGATCATCAGCGGCCCCCACACCACAGCGACTCCCGGCTCTCCGAGCCCGCGGTGCTTCAGTTTGAGCGGCGGCGCCACGTAGGAGACGCTGACGAAGAGCCCGAGCAGCGCAAAGGCCGCGGTTTCCCAGCCGCGCATGCTCGTCAGCTGTACCAGAATCGCCAGATCGAGAAGATTGAGCACGGCGATGGCGATCAACAGGCCAGCCTTCGTGGTCAATCCATCGAGCACCGGATGCGGCGCATACTGGCCGCGCACAGTGCTCGCGGTATCCACACCTCCCTCGAGATCGAAGTAGTCGTTGATCATGTTGTTGGCGGCGTGGGCAATGACGAGCCCGATGCTGGCCAGCCAGAAGGCGGCCCAGCTCTTCTCCCCCGGCGCAGACACAGCCAGCAGCCCGCCGATGGCGGCGGAGGTAATCGTCATCGGAAAAACACTGGCGCGCGTGATCAGCAGCCAGCGCGACACCAGGTCCATGTCTTCCGTCGACGTCAGGTTCTGGGTCCGGAGGATCTCTCCCCAGTTGTGGACCACGCTCGCCATGGGGACCTCCCCGCCGTCGTTAAGAGTCCAAGATCCCGCAGCGGCTAGCCGGGCGCAAACCGCCTGATGCCAGACGAGCGGCAGCCAAGAGACCGCGCCCGCCGGCACTTCATCGCATGTGCTGCCCGGAGTTCACGAACAATGTCTGCCCGGTCACATAGCGCGCGCGGTCCGAGCACAAGAAGACGACCGATTCCGCCACGTCCTCGTCGTGCGGAATCTCCGGGATCGGCATGTCGCTCACAATCTCGGCGACGATCTCTTGCGTCGAAACGCCCCGCTCGGCGGCGGCGGTAGCCACATAGCGCTCGACCGGCGGGCC
This sequence comes from Deltaproteobacteria bacterium, assembly GCA_019310965.1. Classification (GTDB taxonomy): domain Bacteria; phylum Myxococcota_A; class UBA9160; order UBA9160; family SMWR01. Next base: position 6,685 of record JAFDDG010000068.1, on the reverse strand, counting down.
CCACATCCAGGTGGGCACCACCGTGTTGACTCGAATCCTGTCCGGCCCGAGATCCCGGACCATCTGGAACATCGCCGCGAAGAGCGCGCCCTTCGAGGCGGCGTACGCCATCTGCGCAACCGCTGGCTTGAACATCGTCTGGGAACCGATCAACACGATGGATCCCCCACCCCGCGCGCGCAGCTGCGGAACGACGGCCCTGGACATCTGCGCTGCGCCGACGACGTTGACCTCGAAGGCCGTGCGAAAGTCCTCCACGCTGGCCTCGTCGAAGCCGCCGAATACGGCGTCGACCGCCGCCACCTGCACGAGCGCATCGACACCACCAAAACGCTCCGCCGTCGCATCGGCGATCGCCTGGCACGCGCTGGCGTCCACCACATCCACGGCGTGCCACGCCAAGCGCTCTCCCGACGGGTCCAGGCGCTTGGCGCTCTGCTGCAGCGCGGCCTCGCGGCGCGCTCCGATCATGACATTGGCGCCATCGCGCAGGGCCAATCTCGCGATCTCGCCGCCGAGACCCGGCCCCACACCGACCACGATCACCGTCTTGCCCTCGAGAATCATTTCATCACCTCCGTCGTAGTGCCAGCATACCCCACGTCCCACCCTCTACTCCGCAACGATCGGGGCAGGTAGCATGCGTGGGGAGGCTCCGATGACACCGCCGCACCCCGACGACGACGCACTGCAGCGCCTGCTCGACCGAGACGAAATCCGACAGCTGGCCCAGCGCTACGCCGTCGCGCTGGACGCTCGAGACCTGGATGCGCTCGTCGAGCTCTTCGTCGAAGACGTGCAGGTCGGCCGCGATGCGTTCGGCCGCGCGGCCCTGCGACGCGACTTCGACCGCCAACTGCGCGCCATCGGCGTCAGCGTATTGTTCGTCGGCAACCACGTCATCGACTTCGACGGCCCGGACGCGGCCAACGGCGTCGTGTATTGCAAGGCTGAGATCCAGGAAGGCGACTGCTGGAACCACCAGGCCATCCAGTACCACGACAGCTACGCCCGGCGCGACGGACACTGGCGCTTCGTGCGACGCAAGCATCTCCTCTGGTACGGTCAGATCCAACCGAGCAATCCGCTCGATCAATCGCCGGCAGATTGGCCGAAGCACTCGACCGGTCGCGGCACGCTGCCCGAAGCGCTCGAGAGCTGGCGGAAATTCTGGGACGAAGGCGGCGACTGAGTCGCGCCGCGTCAGCGCGGCAGCTCTCGCAGCTCCCGCTCGACGGCTTCGAGCCAGCGTCCCTGCAGCTCGGGTCGCAGCTGGATGGAGGTGTCCTCGTCGAAGCGCAGACTGCGCTCGAGCACCGCCTGGGCCGCCGCCTCCACCTCGCGGTCGACCATGAGCTGGGCCCATCCCGCCAGCTCTTCGGGAGTCGCGCCCCGCCTGGGCGAGATCGTAGCCCGAGCAGCCCGACGCGTGAGACGCCGAGCCTCCACTTCGAAGAACGCCAGGTGAATCTGCTCGTGCTCGAGCACATAGGTGTCCGAGAACACCTCGCGATCGTCGTTCCACCAGGAACAGCCGCGATCCATCAGAGCCTCGAACTCGAGACTCTCGACCCGGACCTCGATGTCGTCGCCGCGTGCCGAATACACGAACTGCGCACCGGGCCGGGTCTTGATCATCGCGCAGGTAACGGCCCCCATATGCTCGGCGTTCGCTCCGACATTCGGCGGGGGATGTAGCGCGCGGAAGTCGTCGCGAGTCAGGGTGCGGTACGAGATCACGTCGCCGGTGAGGACGTCCTCAATGCCGGTCATCCGCTGCGGCCGCGCGAACTCGGGAAGCGGGCTGGTCCGCCGCGGCGCGCAGGCAGAGATCGCGCAGCCGCCGAGAACCGCGAAGCAGAGACACCCGAGAACGGCGACGCAGCCGCCAGAACGAGCGAGCATGCGGCGTGAGCGGTTCACGGGCATCGTCACACGAGACCGCAAGGCGAGCTAACAGCCCGAAGCGGACTGCGCGGTGCGCCGCGCAGCTGCCGCCACGCCGGCCACGGCGAGGAGCAGGCAGAGCGCCAGCCAGCCCATGGGCGTGGAGACGGGCACCTTCGCCGGAGCCAGACCCAACGCCTGGTAGACGAAGTCCCGTATCTTCACGTTGAGCGTGACGCCTTCGACCATCCACGTGTCGAGCTGCGCGGGCACACCGTGGCCCACGCCGGAGAGCGCGTGAAACTCGAGCTCGATCGGAGCGAGCAGCGCCGCCACCTGCACCACGAGCGCCAGGGCGTACGGAACCGTCAGGTCGTCGGTGCCGTGGATCATGATGAGCGGCGCCTCACCGGCATCTATCCACGACTCCTGACCGTACATGGCTCCGGAGAGACTCATCACCGCCTGCACCTCGGCATCCGCACCGTGTTCGCCATAGGCGGCGCCGAGCGCCGTGACGGCACCCGCCGAGTAGCCGCCAATGGCGATGCGGTCCGGATCGATTCCGTAGCTGACGGCATTGGCTCGCATCCAGCGTACGGCGTTCGCCGCGTCCTCGATCGCCGCGTTGACGGCTCGATCGACCGGCGTCACGCCGGGAGTCGGTGGACCGTCTTGCACCAGGCGATAGTCGATCGAGACGGCGACGTAACCGCGCTGGGCGTAGGCGTCGGCGAGGCTGACCATGGTCGCATTGGTCTTGCTGCCCGAGATGAAGCCATCCCCGTGTGCGAAGACGAAGCCCGGCTTCAGCGCGGGCACACTCGGCCCCGTCGGCTCGTAGAGGTCGAGGCGCAGCTCTTTGTCGAAGGAGAACGGAAACTGCACCGCACCGGTGGCATAGACGATGTCGCTCGTGACGTTCACGCCGAACTGCTGATCGAGGTAGATCTGCGCTCCGGCCGGCGAGGCGACGGCGCCGGTCAGCAGGACCGCGAACGCCAGCATCGTGCTGGGACGCGCCAGACGGCAGGAGGCCCGGCGCAGACCGGAACCAGGCGTCGAACGCCGTGCCGGGTCGTCGGGACCTGCGTAGACGAGACGCCGGTGCCACGCCCGGAGGTCTTGACGCTCGGCGGAGCTCTCCATGCCGAGCTCACTGCGGGCGAGGGAGGCGACGGATTCGCTCATCTCCCGGGCGTATCGGCACAGCGGAGAGGCCGCCGAAGTCTGAATCCCCGAGTCTGGGACGCGACAGATTTCTGGGCGCCCCGGGCCCACCGGGCGCCGCTCAGACGAACCGCGCCGGCCGCTTCTCGAGGAAGGCCGCGATGCCTTCCCGGCCGCTCGGCGTGCCCGAGGCCGCTGCGATGGCGTCGCCTTCCATTTCCATCTGGGTCTCGAGGCTGGCGCTGCCGCCGGCGAGCACCAAGCGCTTGGTGACCCCGAACGCACCGGTGGGTCCCTGGGCGAGCTGGCTGGCGAGCCGTGTCGCCGTCTCGAGCACCGCGTCGTCCGGCACCACCTGGTTCACGATCCCCCACTCGAGCGCCTCCGGCGCCTTCAGCAGGCGGTTGGTGAGCATCAGCTCCAGGCTGCGACGCACCCCGACGAGCCGCGGCAGAAACCAGGTAGAGCTGCCGTCCGGCGTGAGCCCGGCGCGGGTATAGGCCATGGTGAACTTCGCCGACTCGCCGGCGATCGCAATGTCCATGGCGGCGACCAGGCTGAAGCCCGCACCCGCCGCGGTTCCCGTCACCGCGCCGATCACCGGGGCGTCCATCCGCGCAAACAGCGAGACCGCCGCGTGCAGATGGATCGTCATCTCCTTCAGCAGCCGCGGGGCGGCGTCGGCGGCGCTGGAGAAGGCCCCGAGGTCGCCGCCGGCGCAGAACATCTTGCCCTCGGCACCGATCACCACCGCGCGCACGCCGGCATCCGACCGACAGCGGAGTGCCGCATCCTGGAGATCCCGACACATCTGCAGGTTCAGGGCGTTGGCCGCCTTCTCCCGGTTCAACCGGATCTGGGCGACTCCATCTGTCACGTCGAAGAGAAGCGTCTCGTAGCTCATGTCGTCTCCAGCCATTGCCCCGGCTGGCCGCCCCGTCGGGTGCGCCAGGCGCAGGGATGATCAATAACGGAACGTATAGTATCGTATTGGGGTTCGGTGCAGGCGGCCCCTCAGGAGCCAAATGCGTGTTTTCACGAAAGATTCTCGCCCGGCCCGGCCGAGCAGAAGCGAACCAGGGAGAGCCTCATGCAGCTTCGCAACGTAGTCCTCGTCGATGGAGCCCGCTCCGCCTTCGCCCGGGGCGCCCGCGGCAAGCTCGTCGCCACGCGCCTGGACGAAGTCGGCGCGCAGGTGCTGCGGGCTCTGCTCGACCGCCACCCCAAGGTGACCGACCAGATGATCGAGGACGTCGGCGTCGGCATGGTGGCCGGCGGGCCCAACGAGTTCCACTACGTCGGCAACATCCAGCGTCTGGCCGGGCTGCCCCTCGAAGCCTGCACCTTCCACTCGAACCGCCAGTGCGGCTCGTCGATGGAGACGCTCCAACGCATCGCCATGTCGATCATGATCGGCACCACCGACTGCGGCATCGCCATGGGCGCCGAGCGCATGGGCCGTGTCCTCGGCGGCGGCGGCGGCGAGCAGACCCGCGTCAACACGATGACGAAGAAGGTCGCGGAGCTCAACGCAGCACAGCTGGCACTCGCCCCGGATCACGACGAGTACTTCTCCGTCGAGTTCCCCGAGTACATCCGCAAGTCGCCGTGGCTCCAAGCCATGACGCAAACCGCGCAGAACGTGGCCGAGGTCTACGGGCTGAGCCGTGAAGAGCTCGACCAGTACGCCGTCGACAGCCACGCCAAGGGGCACCGTGCCTACGAGAGCGGGTTCTACAAGGACGAGGTGGTGCCGCTCGAGGTCGAGGATCCGGTCTTCGATGACGAGGGCAAATGGGTCGAGGCCGAGACAGGGCCGACCGTCACCTTCGACCGCGACGAGTGCATCCGGGCGGGCACGACGCTCGAGAAGCTCGCCAAGTTGAAGCCGCTCCGCGGCGTCGTGAGCTTCGACGACAATGAGCTCGTGATCTCCGCCGGCAACGCCTGCCCCACCAACGACGGCGTCTCCGCCACCTTGCTGATGAGTGAGGAGAAGGCGCTCGCACTCGGCCTCGAGCCGCTGGCGCGCATCGTCGGCATGGGCGTCGGCGGCGTGAAGCCCCAGCTGATGGGCCTCGGCCCGGTGGTCTCGTCGAAGAAGGCCTTCCGCCACGCGGGCATCGAAGCCGGCCAGATCGACCGGGTCGAGTTCAACGAGGCGTTCTCCGCGCAGGTCATCCCCTCGCTGCGAGAGCTCGGGATTCCGGCCGATCGCGTCAATACGAATGGCGGCTCGCTGGGCATCGGACACCCACTGGGCGCCACTGGCGCGCGGCTGGTGACGACTGTGGCCAAGGAGCTGCGCCGCAGCGGCGGCCGCTATGGCCTGGCCACCCAATGCATCGGCGCGGGGATGGGCATCTCGACCGTGCTGGAACGGCTCGACTGAGCCCGACGGGCGCACTGTGGGCAGCGGCGACAACGGACAGCAGGCGACGGCGGGACGGCCGCGCAGCGAGGAGGCGCACCAGGCAATCCTGGGCGCCACGCTCGAGCTGCTGGTGGAGGCGGGCTTCTCGGCTCTCACCGTCGAGGGCGTGGCCAGCCGCGCCGGCGTCGGCAAGGCCACGATCTACCGCCGCTGGCCCTCGAAGCTGCCGCTGGTGGTGGAGGCCTTCGGCCAGCTGCCGGGTTTCGAAGACGTCGAGACGGGCAGCGTCGCCGAAGACCTGAAAGAGATGCTGCGCCGCTACATCCAGACGTTCCACAACACACCCCTGGCCTCGGTGCTGCCCAGTCTGGCGGGTGAACGCGCGCACAACCCCGAATTGTCGGAGCTGATCAACCCCGTTTCGAAGAAGCGACGCCGACCGCTGATCGTGGCCATCGAGCGCGGGATCGAACGCGGAGAGCTGCCCGCCGACGTCGACCTCGAACTGCTGGCCGACATCGTGGTCGGCCCGATCGCGGTCTCGCTCTTCTTCCGCGGCGGCATGCCGACCGCGCGAACCATCGGCCCGGCCGTCGACCTGGCGCTGCGCGGACTGCTGACGACCCGCTAGCGCGCCAGCCGGCGCGCGACCAGATGAGACAGTCGCGCCGCGCTCTCGTGATTCACGGTGTCGCGCACGAATCCCCACGCAGCGACCGCAGCCGCCACCTCCAAAGCGTCCGCGTCCGCCCCTACTCGACCTGAGCGAGAAGGGCCAGCTGAAAGTCGAGCTGGGGTATCCGCAATGTCTCGTCCTGCGGCGCGCGCAACTTCAGGGTGGCGTAGACCCTCGCCGCCTCCTCGAAGTCACCCACGACGAGCATCGCAAGGGCACAGTCTCTCAACTCTCCGAGGGGCAAGGTGTCCGGGTCGAGACCGGAACACCCAGCCAGGAGCTTGCTGGCCTTCGCGACCATCTTCTTGGCGTCGCCGAGTTTTGCGCGGGCAGGCTCGTGATTGGGGTCCGCTTCTAGCGCGCGCTCGTAGTAGCGTTGTGCGTCTGCATGCCTCAGGAGCCTCGTCTCGATGACTCCGAGGTTCGTCCACGCCACCTGACTGTCGGGATCCAGATCGACGACTCGGCGGTACATCCTCCGCGCGCTGCGATAATCCCCCGCCTCGAGTCGAAGCACCGCAAGATTGTTGAGCGCCGCGATGTGATTGGGATCGAGTCGCAGAGACTCCTCGAGAGCT
>JAFDDG010000067.1 GCA_019310965.1 Deltaproteobacteria bacterium | reverse complement strand
CCGCTCATCAGCGGCCGGATGACCTCCTGGATGGCCCCGCAGTCCACCGCGGCCGCAAGGCTCTCGGGCGTCTTCATGCGCGCTCGAACTCCAGATGGGGCGGGTTTCGTTGGCGTCCGAGTCGCAGCCCTCGGACTCGGAGGCGCTCGCCGCCGCGCTCTGTTCGCCAGGATGGTTGATGCCTGTTGGTCAGCTTCGCGGCCCGGACGAAAGAGGCTCTGGGCGAATCGGATCCGCCAGCAGAGCGCAGCATAGCCCACTCTGCCCCATTCGACGCGATGCGAGCTGTTTACTCTCTGAACTGCCTCCGCACGAAGAGCCGACGCAGCTCCGTATGCAACCGGTCTGATTGCGCCCCCGCTACCACTTCAAGCCCTCGGAAACCCAGTGGTTCCGCGGGCTCTATCGTTTCGGGCCGGAGCCGCAGGACCGGGCCGAGCCCGCGAGACCCCGTGCGCGGCACGTGATCGAGCTGCATACTCGCCTACCGAGATAACGCTTCGGCGCGGCGAAGCGAAGCTGCTGACTCCGGCGATCCTACGCGCTGCCCAGATCTTGTGCGTCCGTGGCGACGCGGGGTGGCGGCGGTGTCGGGAGATCCTCGGGTAGCTTCTCGACGATCTCCTCGCTGAGACCGATTTCCTCGATCAGCCAGCGCGTCCGTTTGGCCCGGTCGAAAGCCTGTTCCGTGCGCTCACCCGCAGCGTCGATCTCGATCCGCTTCATCCAGGCCGTTCCGATCACGCGTGCGCCGCGGTTGGTGCGGACGGAGAGCGCGTAGTTGAAGGGGCCCCACTCGCGCGTCGCTTCGTTGCGTTCGCGCACCTGCTCCTGGCTCACGCCGATCACGTCCATCCGCGTCGGAAGGCTGCCCGTGGTGAGGAGGGGACTGACGTCGAACCAGAACTGCCCCTCTTCGAAGCGCGCGGGCAGGGCCCACGCCGCGTGCTCGATCGCCGTCTCGCGCTCCCGCGAAAGCAGCAGCGGTTCGCCGTGGAGGAGCGACGTATCCACGAGGAAAATCTCGTCGTCGATCTCGGCGATGGTGGTGCCGTGGTTCGGAGCGAGATCGGGCGTGAACACGATCGTCGAGAGCACGCGATGCGCACGGAAGCCGAGTGCTTCGAGCAGCTCGTGCATCGCGCTGCTGGCCCCCCAACAGGTAGAGCCGGTCCCGTGCTCCAGCCACGCTTCGAGCACGGCACCCGCATCGTCGCCAGGCAGAGGTCCGGGCGCATGGCTGCGCAGATGGATCAACTTCTGAACGTTGTCCGACGGAACCTGCTGGCACCAGGCCCCGTAGAGATCGGTCAGGCCTCGGAGGTTTGCCTCCGGGCGGGAGGCGAAGCCGAGGCGCTCGAGCACCCGCTCGACGAGCTGTGGTGACAGCGGAGTATCGGTGGACATCGCCGAGAGCATAGCAACGGCCCTGCGGCGTCGACTGTTTCTGGGGCCGCCGCGGAGCCGCCGGCGTCTTGCCTCAAGCTTACACATCTGTGTGCCGAAACAGCGGAGGGGAATAGAACGGAGGGGGAGAGAATGCCTCGATCTGAAGGCCCGTTCCGAACGCGGCCGGCACGGCGCTACAACCTGCAGCTTCCCATCGAGTACCGGTTGCACGACCGGTGCGGCGCGGGTTTGATCTCGAATATCTCGATGTCGGGTGTGCTGGTCGAGCACGTCTCGGATCCGATCGAGACGGGGTCGCGGGTGGGTCTGCGCGTTTCGGCCTATCCGGGGTCCTTCGGTAATGAGCTGTCTGCAGAGGTCGTTCGCGAGACCGAAGACGGCTTCGCCGTGCACTTCCTCGAGCTCGCCCCGGTGAACGAGCTGATGCTTCACCGTATCATCCACTCCGGCTAGCCTGGCGTTCTTCTTCTCAGCCTCGTGAACACAGCTCCGGGGCAACGCCCTGGATGCCTCTCCGCGGCCCGAAGCAAGGGAAGCCGAGGGGGCTACCCGGTAGGGGGTCGCCGTTCCTGGCGATCATCCGCCTGTCGCGGAGCTTGGGCCCAGTTGTCGCTAGGCCGTGTCTCAGAGGCGGAGACACCCTCGCGAACCGCCTCTTCTGTGAGTGGCTCGTCAGGACGAGGGAGCCGGGCCGGCCGTCTCACGCGCTGTCAGCTCTCGTCCAATCTTCTCGAAGACGAGAAGGGCCTGCTGGCTGTGATAGAAGCTGAACAGCGAGAGGAGCCACGGTGCCGTGCGCGTGCCGTGTCCCTCGATGCGGGTCGTACCATCCACTTCCTCGAACGCCCAGAGGATGTGCGTGTCCTCGCGCACCAGAGCCGTGTGGAACTCGAGATCGATCGTGGCGTAGGGCCGATCGGCGAAGTACGTGTAGACCCGCTCGCCCGTATTCTCGCTGCCGGCGGCCCACACCGAGTAGGAGACTTCTACGACTCGGTTTCCTCTGGCGTCGGTTCGCGCCTCACTTCGGTGGATCTCTCCCCGCTGTGCGCGCCCTTCGGTGAACTCCGGATAGCGAGCGATGTCGGCAAAGGCAGCGACCACGTCGAGGTAGTGCGCTTCGATCGCGTACTCGAGATCCACGGGGTGGGTGCGTCGAAGGACGAGCGATGCCGTGAGAAGGAGCCCGATCGCGCCCGCGATCGTCCACCGCTTCAGGGGGAGACGCTCATCGCTCGCCTGGACGCAGCTCCGACGTTCGCACGACGCGCACCGAGGGCGTCTCCGGCACATCTTTGCCCGACACGAAGCGCCCGAGGAGCGCGCCGCGTCGGTGGCCGGTGGTGTCGATCCAGTTGCCGACACCGGGATCTTCGGGACCGACGACGATGCGGTAGCGGCCCTCCGGATCGAGATCCACCGATGCGTCATTGAGCCAGCCGGTCCGCCGCCCCCCGGGCGCGGACATCCATCTGTCGCAGAACTGCAGCATCCAGTAGCGCGACTCCGGCGGCCGCCCCTCGATGACGAGCGACTCTCCCTCCTCGAGCTCCATCGAGACGTTGACGTAGTTCACCAGTGGGTTCGGCTGCGCCTGTCTTGCAGCTGCGTGCTCCATGGTCACGACCACTGCCTCGTTCGACCCGAGAACGCCGTATGCCAGGTTGACCATGCGGACGGCCTTGCGGAACTCGAAGACTGCCTCGGCGCTCGACCTCACCTGCCGCACCCAGGTGGCCACCTGCTCGTCACTGAGACGGGTGTCCGCGAGCTCGGCTGCGCGCAGCATCTGCTTGCCTGCAGCGATCTGTTTGGCGCTCGTCCGGGTTCTCTCGGTGGGCGTGTCGAGGCGTTCGATCGCCAGCTGCGCGGTGGCTTCTCGACTGCGATCGCGGTGGAACTCCCGGATCATGATCTCGCGGGTCTGTGCGGTGAGGGGCAACCAGTTCGCCGCGTGCTCGGGACGGGTTCGGGTTACGAAGATCTCGAGAGAGCCGTCCGGTCCAGTGCTCAGCTCGGTCGAGTCGAGGAAGGACTCGAGCGTCGACCCCCAGCCCCGGGTCTTCTGCTCCTCGGGCGGGACGTAGCCGTAGAGCACGATCGACAGATAGACGGTGTCGCCCAGGTTGCCGTGAATGCGATAGCTGCCCTCGGGATCGAGCGGAGCCGTCCAGTAGTCCTGATCCGGGTTGGGACAGCCGACGAGGGGCTCGCGCGTCGTGAAGTGATGGAGAGTCTCCGACCGCTCGCGCGCATTCAGGCTGCTGTCGATCGCCGAGCGCAGCCCCACCAGCAGGTACTCGACGCCGTCCGTCACCTCGAGCGGGTTCTCTGCCTCGTCGACGACGGCTTCCCGCATGTCGGCGAGCAGCTCCTCGAGCTCGCTCCAGGCCTGAACGCTCTCGGGCCGTGGCTGGGAGGCGCCCGGCTGGCAGGCCAACAGAATGGCACACGTCGTGCTCGCGATGGCACAGACAGTGAGGGAGATCGACCGCATCGCGTCCTCCAGGCTTCAGCGCACTTCGCGCCTCGGCGGACTTGATACTTCACAGAAAGCTTGATAACAAGCTTTCTGTGAAGAAGACGATTCAGCAGGCCCTGCGGGCCATCGAGCAGGCCCGGCACGGGAACTCTCGGGGGATCGACAGCTCAGCGGCTGCGATCTTCATGCGATTGGCTGCCCTCTCCCGCCAGCTGAATGCCTTTCACAGCGCCGCGCTCAAGTCCGAGGGCCTGTCCACGTCGGAGTACCAACTGTTGGCACTCGCGTGGTCGCTCGGGCCGCAGCCGCCCCGCGACCTGAACGGGCTCCTTCTGCTGACCTCCGGGGCGCTCACCAACGCTCTCGACCGGCTCCAGCAGGCGGGGCACATCCGCCGGCGGCGCAACCCCGAAGACGGGCGCTCGGTCATCGTCGAGCTGACCGCCGGAGGTTCGCGTCTCGCCGAGCGCCTGGTCCCACTCGAGATGGCAGCACAGGCGCGTCAGCTCGCCGCGCTGTCCCGTGCGGAGAAGCGCGAGGTGGTCACCGCGCTCGACCGGCTCATCGACGTGTTCTGAGCCAGCGGCAACTCGGGCGCAGCGCCCGCCCCGCTCTAATGGCTGGCGATGTACATCACCACTAGAGCCGGCACAACGATGATCAAGACCATGATCACTCCGAGTATGAGCAGCCGGTTCACCTCGACGGCGACCTTCTCGTTCGGCTCTTCTTCGGTCTTCTTGTCTTCACTCTCTTCCGTCATGTGTTCTCCGTGCGGAAAGCTGTCGTGGTGGTGCGGGGAAGGCTCGACGAGTTGTCCGGCAACGCTGCCGTCCTTCGACGCTTGCCGGATGGAATACCGAAATCGACGCGTCCCCGCGACCAGGACCAAGCGCTGGGAGGTCCAGGCCGCCGGGCGTGGTTTTCGTGCGTTGGATCGACTTCGGCTGATCGTGTGCCTGCTCCACGCGGAGGGGCCGCGGCGCATCAGCCACGGCGCGACGCGGCCTGCGATGCATGACTGCGCTGGATTCAGCGACGCGCAGCGAGTCTCTGCCGGGTCCGGAAAGTGAGGAGCCCGAAGCCGAGGAGGAGGCCGGTGGAGGGCTCGGGAATGAAGGCCACGCTGCCCGCGACGAGGGTCGCCTCCGACAGCGGCTCGAGCTCGTCTTCGAACGCCTCGAAGCCCGCGATCTCAATGATCGTAAAGCTCCCAATATCGTCCACGTCCAGGTAGAAGTCGCCGATGAAGCCGCTCGTATCCTGTCCGAGATCGGTCGAGTCGAATGCCTTGGTGATCAGGTTGCTGCCTGTGTCGAAATTGAAGATCACGACGAAGTCGAGGCCCTGGATCACCCCATTCTGAAACTCGGCGGCGGGAATGTCGCCCTCGAACGTGATCTCGATGTCGTCGCTCTCGACGAAGGTCTCGCTGCCGATCGGCAGCGTCAGCGATTCTCCCGGCGACCGGAGGGGGAGGCTCTCGAAGCCGCTGCCGGTGAGGTCGCCGTCGTCGTAGACGACGTTGCCCTGCGCCCCTTGGACGCCCACGACCGCGTTGACGGGGTTGCCGGCCGTGGCCGTGTTCACGGTGACGATGATGTCATTGGAGATAGCGGCCGCTTCCGCGGCCGGCGGAGCCGAGAGGAATAGGGCTGCGGCGCCGATCAGGCCGATGCGCATCGAGCGGCAAATCTCCCGCATCCTTCACTTCTCCCACGACTAGCGAGCAACAGGTCAGGCCCCGAGCATCATTCGCTCGAACAGAAGTGGTTGCGATGTCACAGATGTGTCAGGAGGGGTGCCAGCAGTGAGCCGGCTGGCGGGCGCGGGGCCACGAGGGCGCCGGAGAGGTCACGGAGCTTCGCAGCCGCGCTTGGAGTGCCTCTCGGGCCCCTTGCCGCGTGCCCCCCAGACCTCAGTCGCGCAGCGGGTTGCGGCCGAAGAAGTCGAGCAGGGCCTCGTTCGTCGCGGCGGGCTGCTCGAGGAAGAAGATGTGGCCGCCGCCCTCGATCACGCGGAACTCCGCGTTCGGGATGCGGCCTGCCAGGATCCGCGAGTTCTCCGGCGGCACGAGCACATCGGCGTCGCCCGTCATCACGAGCGTGGGCGCCTGCACGTGCGGTAGCGCGTCCCACTGATCGCCCGATCCGCCGGTCTGGCGCCGCTCGATCTCCTCGGGCGGGAGGGGATACGCCTGCTTGGTCTCGGTGTAGAACTCGAGCGCCTCGGGTCGCTTCGTGGGGGTCTCGGGGTGCACGATGGCGCGGGTGAAGCCGTCGATCGCGTGGCCCCCCTGCTCCTGCGCGGCGATCTGCGTGGAGCCGGCGACGAGGTCAGCGAGCGCCTCGCGGTCGACGGGGATGCCGTGCTCCTCACCCGCCGTGGAGCAGAGGATCGAAAGCGTACCGAGCGCATCGGCGTGGGCGGTCGCGAACGCCTGCACCATCAGTCCGCCGAGCGACGCCCCCACCAGGTGCACGCGCCCGAGATCGAGGCCGTCGACGAGCGCCCGGATGTCATCCGCGAAGCGCTCGAAGCTGCGCACGCCGTCGTCGTCGGGGAGACGGGTGCGGCCGCTGCCGCGGTTGTCCGGCGTGATCACGCGGTAGCGCTCCGCGAGCACCGGCGCGGTGAGCCCCCAGATCTCGATCGTACTCGTGAGCCCGCCGATCAGGATCACGGGCTCCCCCGAGCCCTGCTCCTCGTAGTAGATCTCGATCGCTCCCCGGTTCTCCGCCTTCAAGTAGGGCACCGGCTCGTCCCTCCGCGTCACGAGGCCGCGCGCAACCTCTCACGCGGCCCTTTTCTCGTCAATCGAGCGCCCCGGGTGGGTGGTACGATGCCGGTCGGGACGAGCCAAGACGAGGGGAAGACAGCATGGGACGCATCGACGACAAGGTGGCCATCGTGACCGGCGGCGGCGACGGCATCGGGCACGGCATCTGTCGCCGCTTCGCGGCCGAGGGGGCCAAGCTGCTGATCGCCGAGGTCAATGCCGAGAACGGCGAGAAGGTCGCCGAGGAAGTGCGCAAGGAGTTCGGTGCCGACGCCCGATTCCTCCACACCGACGTGTCGAAGCAGCACGACAACGTCGAGATGGTGAACCACGCCCGCGACGTATTCGGCACGGTCGACATCCTCGTGAACAATGCCTGGGGGGGCGGCTCGCTCGGCCGGGTGGAATTCAAGACCGTGAAGACGATGAACCGGGGCATGGACATCGGGTTCTACGGGCCGCTCTGGGCGATGCAGACCGCGTTTCCGATCATGAGGGCGCAGGGCTGGGGTCGCGTCATCAATCTCTGCTCGCTCAACGGCGTAAACGCCCACATGGGAACGCTCGAATACAACTGCGCCAAGGAGGCGCTGCGCACGCTCACACGCACGGCGGCCCGCGAGTGGGCGGGCCACGGCATCACCTGCAACGTGATCTGTCCGGGTGCGAAGACGACCTCGGCGCGGCGCCTCGAGAAGAAGATGCCCGACCTGATTGCGAGGGCCGAGGCCAGCAACCCGAGCGGCCGCATGGGTGACCCGGAGGCAGATATTGCACCGGTGGCGCTCTTTCTCGCGAGCGAGGACTCCCGCTACGTGACCGGTAACACCCTGTTCGCGGACGGCGGCAGCCACATCAACGGCGCAAGCTGGGCTCCCGAGCTGCCGGACGATCGCTAGGTCGCGCCTGCTGCTACTTGCGAGTCTGGGGCCCCGAGATTCGCTTCGGGCCCCTCAGTAATTCAGTGGCAGAAACAGGGCGGAGCACGCACGAAGCGATTCCCTCCCAGAGATGAGGCAATTGGACCCTGCTGTTGCCTCAGGGAGCAACTCCGTCTTCGAGCGAATCGAGCTCGAGAAAGGCGGCAGCGCAACCGGCGTCGCTGGATGCGGAGGCGTTCTGCCTCAAGCTCACTCGCCCGTGTACCGATATAGCGGAGCGGAACAGAACCGAGGAGGACAGAATGCCTCGACTCGAAGACCGGCCCCAGATGCGGTCGGCGCTGCGCTACAACTTGCAGCTTCCCACCGAGTACCGGTCAGACGACCAGTGCGGCGCGGGATTGATCTCGAACATCTCGATGTCGGGCGTGCTGATCGAGCACGTCTCGGATCCGATCGAGACGGGGGCGCAGCTCGATCTGCGCGTCTCGGCCTACCCGGGGTCCTTCGACACCGAGTTGCCGGTCGAGGTGGTTCGTGGCACCCGAGACGGCTTCGCTGCGCGCTTCGTCGACCTGGCCCCGGCGAACGAGCTGGTGCTTCGCCGCATCCTCCCCGCCGTCTAGCGGACCGCCGCCACCCCACCCGCACGGATCTGAATCTCGACCCGGCGGTTCACGGCGCGCCCCTCGGCCGTGTCGTTGCTCGCGATCGCGCGCGTCGCGCCGTAGCCGGCGGTCTCGATGCGGTGGGCGGCAACGCCCTGCCTTATCAGGAAGTCGCTAACCGAATTCGCGCGGCTGGCCGACAGCCGCAGGTTCAAGCCATCGGCGCCGGTCGAATCCGTGAAGCCCTGGATCTGGATCCGGTTCTCCGGATTCTGCGTCAGAGTATCGGCGACCGATGCAAGCCGTCGCTTTGCCTCGGTGTTGAGCGTTGCCTTGCCGGTCTGGAACAGGAGACCGCCCGGGAAGCGCACCAGCAGGGCCCCGCCGCTGCGCCGCACCTCGGCGCCGGGTATCAGCTTGAGCGCGGCCATTTCGGCCGAGAGGTAGCGGTCGCTGAAGCCGTACACCTGGCCGGGTTCGGCCTGGAAGTAGCCCCACGGAAACTCCGGAGCCAACGGCGCTTCGTAGCCGGCCGGCAGCGGGAAAGGTGCGGAAACGATCTCGTAGGCGCCGATCAACGTGCGGGCCGGGATCTTCGCGACGCCCATGATGAAGCCGACCGTCAGGCCCGAGAGCGGACCGTCGTTGCGCCACTCCTGGGCCATGTTGCCTGGAAGCTCGAGGACGCCAAGCGTCAGCCCGGCGAGACCGCGGCCGAACTTGCGCGTGGCCGTCATCTCCTGGGCAGGCGCCGCCGCGGCGAAGCCGACGCAGAGGAGAGTGGCAAGGACGATGCAGCGCGCGATGCGCGGACGCCTTGAAGAACGGAAGGAACGAAGCGATGCCATGTTGGTTCTCCCATGGTTGCGATGACCGGTATTCTGGGCGCGATCTCAATCCTTCCGCAAGTCGAATTTGGGGTCTGCGGTTCACGAGTACGCAGGAAATTGGCAGCAGCTTCGTCAAATCCGCGTCATCATTGACCTGCCGACGGGCGAAATTAGTGGCAGCTGAGCGCCCGGAGGAACGACCCCTGGAGAAGCCGGCCCCCTACCCTCCCGACGACCACGTGCTGCGCGACCTGCAGATCGTTTTTGGCCGCGAGGACGGCGTGCCTTTCGCCGAGATGCCGGTCTTCCCCGAGATCTGCGACGACCGCGGGGCGGTACGCGCGGGTGTGCTCGCCATCTTCGTCGACGTATTCGCGGGCAGCGCCGCCGTGCGCGCCGTCCAACCCGACTGGATCGCGACGGGCGATCTGGCGCTCTGCCGTCTTCGCCCGTCCCACAAGGATCGGCTGCGTGCCACGGCACGGGTGTTGCGCGCCGGCCGGCGCACGGTCGTGCTGGAGGTCGAGCTCCGCGCACGGCGCGATCTGACGAGCGGGAGCGGGCTCGCTTCCGCGGGGCCCCGCCTCGCCCCGCTCGACTCGCCTTGTGCGCTCGCCACCATGACCTTCTCGCGCCTGCCGCGGCGCGACACCCAGGCCTTCGCTCCGCTCGACGACGACCTCGAGGGGGAGATGAAGATGCCGCTGCTGGGTCCAGGACTGCAGCTTCCCCTGCTCGAGAGGATCGGGCTCGTGACCGTCGACGCGGCCGCGGGCATCGTCGAGGTTCCCAAGAGCGAGTACATCGCCAACAGTCTGCGGGCGATCCAGGGAGGCGTGATGGCACTGATTGCCGAAGCCGCTGGCGAGTCTGCGGCGTGCCGCGCCATCGGATCGGCGGCCGCGACGGTCGACCTCTCCATTCACTATCTCGAGCTGTGTCGCGCCGGGCCCGTCCGCACGAGTGCCCGCGTCCTGCGCAGCGCGGCCAGCTCCTGCCTGGTCCGCGTAGAGCTCCGCGACGCTGGAGACGACGATCGCCTTCTCGCTGTCGCCACTGCCACCGCGCTCGGCGCAGCCGCTCTCGAAGACTAGGCTATCCACCCGCCGGCTCGTCCTGTTGCGCGGGTATCGCTGGACCAGAGGGTGCAGCCGTCGCGTCCGCAAATCCATACACTCCCGCACCATGCAGAGAGCCGGCCCCGAAGATTCGGTCTTCCGCGAGGAGCGCAGACCCGAAGGTCGCCGCATCCTCCCGACACCCTATGCCGGTGGACCCTGGAGCCCCGAGCACCAGCACGGAGGTGCTGTGGCGGCGCTGCTCGCGCGCACCGTGGAGCAGGTCGAGTCGCCGGTGCCGATGCGGGTCGCGCGACTCACGATCGACATGCTGCGCGCCGTACCCATGAAGCCGCTCACGACGGCCGCGCGGGTGCTGCGGGCGGGGAAGCGAGTGCAAGGCATCGAGGCTTTGATCCTCGACGGTGAAACCGTCGTCGCCCGCGCGACTGCACTGCGGGCTCGTGTCGACGAGACCCTGGACCTCCTGGAGGTGCGCGAGGCCCCGGACCCGGCTCTCGGGCAACCGCCCGCGGAGCTTCCACCCGTGGATGAAGAGCCTGCCTGGAAGTTCGCGTCCGGCTTCCTGCTGGCGGTCGACTACGTGGGCAGTCTCTCGGCGCAGACAGGACGAGCCGCCTGTGTCTGGACCCGACTCCGCTGCCCCGTCATGGACGGCGAGGTGGCGACACCTCTCGTGCGGCTGGCCGCGCTCGCGGATCTCGGCAGCGGCGTCGGCAACCAGATCGACCATAGCCGCTACACCGCCATCAACCCCGATCTTTCCGTCTCGATCCTTCGCGAGCCCGCCGGCGACTGGATTGGAGTCTGCGGCGTCACTTTCCGCGCTCGAGACGGCATCGCGCAGAGCCATGCGGTCTTCCATGACCGCATGGGACCGGTCGCAAGGATGCAGGCCATGCTGCTGCTGGATCGACGCTAGGTCGCCGTCTGCACAAGCCACCCTACGCTGGCTGGATCGCGTTGAAGGGGAACGGTCAACGGAGAGGCGTTCAGGCCCAGCCCTGGCTGAGCGGAACGCGGTGGTAGAACACCAGCTTGCGACGGGCGAATTTCCAGCTGCCTTCGACGCGTTCGAAGACGTCTTCGTAGTGTCCGGCGGCAGTTACCGCCTCGCCATTCTCGACCATACGCAGCTCGAGGCTGCAATACCCGGTCGCCCGATCACCGTCGAGCTCCACCACGTGGTTGTGGACGAAGGGAATCGGTCGCACTGCCCGGAAGGACTCGCGGTAGAGGGCGAGCAGCCGGTCGTGCCCCTGTTCGACGATCTCGCCGAAATCCAGGACGCCGTCCTCGGTAAAGAGGCTGACGACGTCCTCCGCGTCACCTCCGACGGCGCATTGGCAATAGCGCGCGGTGAGTTCGCGAATGGCCTCGCGGTCTTCGATGGCGCGGACGCGTTCTTCGAGGGTCGACATCTTCTTCTCTCCTTCTGCTTAGAGCCCGAATCCGGGTCGCCCCTCCACGTTCTCGTTCGCGGAGAGCGCCCATCTCGAAACGGGCACGCCGTGATTCCACTGTGGTGGCACGGGAGCGCGTTCGATCATAGAAACGAAGGTTTGCTTCCGATCGTCTGGTGCTCCCGCAGCTCCTCGAGCTCGTCCGGGGTCAATCCGAGCTCCCCTTGCAAGACCTCTTCGTTGTGTTGGCCGAGGGTCGGCGGTGGGCTTTGATGCAGCTCGGGGCCAAACTCCGAGAATTGCATCGGTAGGACGGGATAATCGATTCGCCCCGTGATCGGATGTTCGAGCGTCTGAAAGAAGCGTCGGTGTTCGAGCTGGGGGTGAGGTCGAACCGAGTGTCCGTTCTCGACCGGCGATCCCGGAATGCCGGCCTTGATCAAGAGGTCGACGAGCTGGGAGCACGAGCGTTCCGAGGTCCACTTCGAGAGCTCCGCATCGATGAGGTCGTGTGCGTCGCGGCGGCCCTCCTGGCTGTCGAAACGCGAGTCGAGGGCCCAGCTCGGAGAGCCGAGCAGCTCGCAGAGCGCCCGCCACTGCGCGTCGGTCGCCACCGCCAGGGCCAGGGGCTTCTCGTCCGCCGTGGGATAGATGCCCTGAGGCGCAGCGTAGGGGCCGCGGTTGCCGGAAGCGTTGAGCACTTCTCCGGTGGTCGTGTACTCGATGACCTGCTCGGCGGCGACGGTGAGTGCCGGCTCGACCAGGGGGACCTCGATCAGCTGGCCGCGCTTCGTCCGACGTCTCGATTCCAGACCGAGCAGGATCGCGAACGCAGCGTGCATGCCGCCGATGGGATCACAAGCCGCGCGCACGATGATCGGGAAATCCTCGTAGCCGGTTACCCAGGCCATGCCACTGACCTGGTCGACGCTGGATGCCCAGCCCGCTCGATCCTTCCACGGACCGCCGAGCCCGAAAGCCGGCATGCGCACGACGAGAAGCTGCGGATTCCACTCGTGCAGGGTCTCCCAGGTCAGGCCGAAATTCTCCATCACTCGCGCGGAGAAATTCTCGGTGAGGAGGTCGGCGCCCTCGATCAATCGACGCAGGATCGCAATCCCCCGCTCCTGAGTCAGGTCGAGCGTGACGCTGCGTTTGCCGGGGTTGACGCCGTGGAAGACGGGTCCCCACTCGTAGAAATTCTCGCCGGGTGCTGTGCCCAGGAAACGCATGCCATCGGGGCGCTGGATCGACTCGATCTTGATCACATCGGCCCCGAGCTGCACGAGAAAGTTGGTGGCCGTCGGACCGGCCCAGAAGGCCGTGAGATCGACGACGCGCAGCCCCTCGAAAGGCAGGGCCCCCTCCCCCGTTGGATCGGGGAGGCTCGGCCGGGCGCTTGCAGCTTGCGCTTCGACCTGCGGCTGATGCTCACCGAGATTCGGCGCCGGCTCGAGGGCGCGGGGCTCGTGGTCCATTTGATAGGGGGCGCGCGGCTGCTTGAAGCCGGCCGGGTTGTCGATGTAGACGCCACGCTCCCGGAGATGCTCCATCTCGAGGACCGTGCGGCCGTTCCCGATCGGGACACACGGAATCCGCAAGAGACTCGATATCTCGATGATCTCGTCGATCGAATGCTTGCGGGTCCATTCGTGCATTGCCTGCTGTACGAAGGGGAGCTCTTTGACGCGCGAAATCTGGTCGAAGTACTTCTCGCCTTCGGCCAGCTCGGGTCGCCCGATCATCGAACAGAAATCTTTCCACTGCTGTCCCGAATAGGCGCAGAAGCCGACCCAACCGTCCTTGGCGGGCTCGATCGAAGGCGTCTCGAGGGCCTGACGCAGGGGACCCGGATGGAAGCTCGCATTGATCGAAGCGTGATAGATCGTGATCGAATGCAGGACACTCTCGAAGAGGGAGAGATCGACGTGTTGCCCTCGTCCGGTGCGCCGTGCGGAGAAGAAGGCCGCCAGGGCGCCGGTGGCGGCGTAGGCCGAGCCGCACCACTCGCCGACTCTTCCCCCCGCTCCCACGGGGCCCCGCTCGGGCAGACCCCGAAAGGCCGTCGCGCCCGACGCCGCCTGGAGGGTCCACTCCGTCGCCGGCCGCTCGGCATAGGGCCCGGTTCCTCCCCAGGGTGAGATCGAAACGAGCGAGAGTCCCGGGTTGAGCCGATGGAGCTCATCCCAACCCAACCCCAGCGCCTCGAGCCGGCCGGCCCCGAGACTCTCCACCACGATGTCGACACCCGCGGCGAGATCGAGAAAGAGCTTGCGACCCGCCGGGCTCTCGAGTTCCGCCACGGCGCCCTGCTTCGAGGTATTGAGAAATCTGAACAGGGCGCCGCTCTCTCCCTCGGCGATCGGCGTATGAGAGGCGCTCCAGCGGCGAAGCGGATCGCCCGTCGGCGGCTCGAGCTTGATCACATGGGCCCCCGCATCTGCGAGAAGCTTGGTCGCATAGGGGCCCGTGATCTCCGTGCTGAGATCGAGGATGCGAAGTCCATCCAGGGGCAAGCCGTTCGCTTCGGCCACGCTTCTTCTCCTTCGCCGTCTTTTCGGCTTCGAGACTTCCTCGAACGTGCGAGGATGCGCCCGAAGCACAACCACACGGAGGATTCCCGATGAGCAAGTTACCCGAAGTCGAAGAGGGGCGTCGCCACATCGAGCGCTTCCGGGCGCCGGCCTCGGTGCGCCAGGAGCTCACCGAGTTCATCACGACGGGAGGTTCGCTGGCCTGGACGCGGCCGGGGCTCACGCCCGCTCAGCGCAGTCTGGCCACGATCAGCGTGCTGGTGGCGCGTGGCAATCTCGGCCCGCTGCGCGAGCATCTCGAGATCGGCCTCGGCAACGGCCTCACGGAGAGCGAAATGTGCGAGGTCATCCTGCATTGCTCGATCTATGCGGGCTTTCCGCAGACGATCTCCGCCATGGAAGTCGCGGCCGACTTCTTCGACGGAGCGTGACGACGCGGGCGACCCGCGAGAGGCGCTGTTCTCCGTCGGCAGGGTTCCACGTGCGGTAATCTGCGCCGCATTGCGAGCCCAGGAGGAACCCGATGTCGCGCGCCAATGAGTACCTGCCCATCGACGGCAATCCGGCGGACGACCTCGTGATCCCGATGACGGACGATCAGCGCGAGCGGCTCGATCTGAGCGAGCGCTTCATCCCTGGGCCGGGAGGTGCTCCCGACGTTCGCGTGCTCGTCTACCGCCCCAAGGGAGCGGCGGAGACGCTGCCCGTGTTGTTGCACCTGCATGGCGGCGCCTTCTGCTTTATGCATCCGGAGAATTTCGCAGGGATGGAGGCGGGCTTCGCGCTCGACCTCCGCTGTGTGGTCGTCAGCGTCGATTACCGGCTCGCACCTGCTCACCCGTTTCCGGCCGGACCCGAGGATTGCTACGCGGCGCTCCTGTGGACGGTCGCCAGTGCCGTGGAGCTCGGCATCGATCCGGGGCGCCTGGTCGTCACCGGTGGCAGCGCGGGGGGGGCGTTGTCGGCGGCGCTCTGCCTGATGACTCGCGACCGCGGCGGCCCGAAGATCGCCTACCAGGGGCTGATGATGCCGGTGCTCGACGACCGACTCCATCAGCCCTCTCACAAGCAGGCCGAAACCTCCGAGGGCTTCAGCGGTACGGCTGCGATCGGGATGTGGTTGCACTATCTGGGCGAGGACTACGACCGCGAACAGACGTCGCCGTATGCGGCCCCTGCCCGCGCCCACGACCTCACCGGCTTGCCGCCGACCTTCATCCAGACGAATGGCCTCGATCCGCTGCGCGACGAAGGGGTCGAGTTTGCGCTGCGGCTCATGGCCGAAGGCATCGATGTCGAGCTCTACAATGCGCCGGGTACCTACCACGGCGCGGATCCGCTCGACCCGCGCACCGCCGCCCAGGCCTATCGGGTCTACGGTGAGGCCCTCGGGGCCGCGTTGCAGCGAGGCGGCTGACCGCTCTCGGCTGCGGATGGCCGCCGCTCGGACGGCATCGTCGCTAACGCCCTGGGTCGTACCAGATTGCCGACGTGACGGCGCGCTCCTGGAGCGAGTGCGGCACGGGCGGGTCGATGCCGAGCTTCACTGCGTCGTAGGTCGACCAGCGAGGCGTCGGTATCTCGATCACGCGGGCGTAGTAGAACGCGCGTTGGGTGGTGTCGAACTCCGGGTCGCGCCAGAACGCCGACAGCTCGCTGGCACCGATGCGGTTCGAGTAGGTCGCGGTCTCGAGATCCACGCTGGATGCCAGCGGAGCGAGCTTCCCCGTTTCGGCATCCGGCAGACGACCGTCCGAGGCCGTGACTTCGAAGATCTTCTCTGCGCTCTCACCGTTCGCGTCGACCCAGCCCTTCACGATCTGCAGGCGATCGAGGTTCGCGCCGTCGGGGTCCCTCACGGCCCAGACCAGGAAGCCCGGCGCATTGGCTGCCCCGCGCTCCGGCAGCTCGCCGCCCATGGGCACGCCGCCCGCGTAGCAACGGCGAATCGCGTCGCTGCGTTCGAGGAGCGAGGCGTCGAAGTGCCAGCCGCCAAAGAGTCGGATGCGCAGGCGCGGCCCGGATGTGGCGAAGGTCTCCTTGCGCCGCATGGCAGCGAAGAGCGACTCGCGGGTATTTTCTTCGGCCCAGATGCCGGCCAGCCCGGCGGCTCCCCACTCCGGCGCCGGCATGGCACCCTTGGGAACGAACGTCGTCTGCTCCAGTCGGATCGCCGCACTGCCGTCGAGCATCGGCAGCTTGCCGAAGAAGTTGTCCTCCTCGATCGGCGAGCTCGCCCCGTGGCCATCGCTGCTGCCGATCACGCCGAAGTCGAACGGGTTGTAGCCCTGGGCCTGGGCCAATTCGAGGCCGCGTCGCAGGGCCGCGCGGGTGTAATTGCCGCGTCGGTCGAGCCCCTCCGGCTCGCCGGCGATGAACATCTCGTGAATCTCGAAGTCGGCAAACTCGTCGCCGGCCGAGAGCAAGGGATGGGTCTCCGAGGTGCCCTTCACCTGGAAGATCTCCGTCAATGGCTCGTTGCGACGACGGGTCTCGGCGTAGTTCGCGTCGAAGGCATTGCCGTCCTTGTCGACCACATCGAAAGTCTCGCCGTTCGAGAGGTTCGGATTGTGCGGAATCGCGAGTACGGGAATGCCGTCCGCCCGCTGTCGATCTAGAGCCTCCCAGAGCCCGCGCGGTTTGGGGGAATCGGTCGAGCTGAAGGGCTTGTCCGGTGCGCGGCTGCTGCCGTAGATGACATTGCGGTGAAGGTGTCCGCCGCCCCGCGAGAAGCTCGACCATTCATAGGCGATGAAGGCCGTGAACGTTCCTGGTTCATTGTGCTGCTCGGCCGCGTCGATCGTGGTGCGCCAGGCCTCGGCCGGGACCCAGGCCACCTCTTCTGGAATGCCGTCGCTGCGAAAACCCTGCGAGTTGAGCTCGGCGATCGTCTTGAAGTACGCCCAGGTGAGCGCGAGCTTGCCGTCGTTCTGAAGACGATGGCGCAGCGAGCGCTGCTGGAGCGATGTCTGATCGCCGAGTGCCCGCGTGGTTCCGAGAAATTCGGAGTGATCGGTCACGGCCGCGAAGTCGAGCGGGCGCGAAATCTGGATTGCATAGCCGGCGCCGTGCTCGATCGTCGCGCCCTTGGCGAAGCGATAGGCGTCGTTCGGCATGGCGCGCACGCCGAAGACATAGGCGTCGGGCGAGAGCGCCGTGTGAATGTGCAGATCTCCGAAGAACGCGCGGCGGTCTGGATCCCGTGGAATTCGCGGCAGCTCGGCCATCGCCTGGGCCGTGGCCGGATCGAAGGCGGGCTCGAGGCTCGGATCCAGTGGTGGGCGCACGAACGAAGCGCCGACCAGCAGCACTGCGATGAGCGCGCCCAGAATCAGGAGTGCGCGCCCAACGAAGCGCAGTAGACGGGAGAGCAGCATGACCCTTTTTACCACGGGTGTGCAGTCTTTGGCTCACTCTGATGGTGCGCAGGCCGTTGCCGACCTTCGTCAGCGGGCTTCTGCGGGCGGCGATGCAGCCCCGCAGTTTCGAATGGGCATAAGTCCCCTCCCCGATCCCTTCGCACTCGGTTTCCGGCTGAGGCCGAGCCTAATTGTCGAACGCCGAGGGAACTGCGATTCTCTGCCGAGTTCCTGCGGCGGTCCCTCCCGAAAGAAATTGGAATGCGTACGACTTCGATCTCCGTCGATGAAACACCTGCATGCCGGCGCGTCGGCTATGCGAGAAGAGAGCACTGAATGATCACGACAATCACCTTCGTGAAGATGCAGCCCGGCTACGAGCGGGAGGCTTTCTACGGCCGCTGGTGCGAGCACACGCGCGACCTGGACCTGCGGGACCACCCCGAGATCTCGCTCAACCGACTGACGTTGTTCGAGGAGGATTCGGAGTTCGTGGGCATGGCCGAGAACCATTGGCCGGATCGCGAGGCCCTGGACGCCGCAATCGGCTGGTACGGCACGCCGGAGGGCCAGGCACACCAGAAAGATCTCGAGTCGTTCATGGATACGGCCAACAGCCCGACGATGGTGGTGAGCCACGAAGTCGAAGTTTCGAGGGAGAAGGGAATCGAATGGAAGGCCTGCCCAGCGAGCGCGGGATGAGCTCGAGAACTGCCGCGACGAAGTCTCGATCCTCGATCGATAGCTGTAGCCCCCTGACGGATCAGCGCCTAGCGTACTGAGACGAGCAGCGAGAGAATTTCACGATCCGTAGGAGCAGCATGGCGATTCAATACATCATGCACATCGGAATCTGTGTGCGCGATCTCGATCACTCGATTCGATTCTATCGGGACGGACTCGGATTCGAGGAGGCCGGCGGGCTCGAGGTCTCGGGCGAGCCGACGGCGACGCTCGTCGAGATTCCGCGACTCGAGTTGCGCGCGGTCTATCTCGATCGCGGCGCATTGCGGATCGAGCTACTCCACTATCCCAATCTCGGCACCGTCGGCGCTGCCGTGCGACGCCCGATGAACCAACCGGGGTTTACTCATTTCGCCATTCGCGTCGACAGCCTGGAGGAGACCATCGCAACGCTGGTGCCGCTGGGCGCCACGGTCCTCGAGCACACCCGGATTCGAAACGAGGAATTCGACGCCGAGATCATCTACCTCACCGACCCAGACGGGACGCGCCTCGAATGCATCGAGCTGCCGAACGATCCGACGCGGCCGTGATTGGCTAGGCCGAGTGCGCCAGCGCCGCGAGCGCCCGTACGTTCTCGCGATCGCCCACCACGACTACGTGGTCCCCGGCCATCATCACGTCGTCGGGGCCCGGATCGAGGGACATGGGCTGGCCCGCGCGCGTGATCGCTACCACCGAGACGAGGATGCCGCGCTCCTTGAGCTCGCGCAGCTGAACTCCGTCGAGGCTGCACCCCTCGGAGAGCGCCACCTCCTCCAGGTCGATGGGGGCGCCGGCGCCCGGCGAGGCGAGTTCGATGAAGTCCAGCACCGCCGGCCGCACGATCGCGTTGGCAATGCGTCGGCCACCCAGACGATGGATGGAGATCACCTGCTCGGCACCGGCCAGCCGCAGCCGTCGCATGCCCTGCGATGTCTCGGCGCGGGCGTGGACCGTGATTTCGGGGTTGAGCTCCCGGGCCGAGAGCGTGACGAAGACGTTGTCCGGATCGGTGGGCATGGCGGCGACGATGGCGCGGGCGCGGGCGATTCCGGCCTCGCGCAGCACGGACTCCTCCAGTGCTGAGCCGAGCAGGTTCTGGCGGTCGGCCGCATCGAGCTCCGCCTGCACCTCTGGATCGGAATCGACCACCAGGAGCGACGCGCCGGCCTGCTCGAGCTCCTCGACCACCGCCCTGCCCAGGCGTCCAAAGCCGCAGACGATGACGTGGTCTTGCAGTGCCTGAATCGTGCGATCCATGCTCCTCCTTCCGAGTGCCTCGCGCAGACGTCCCTCGATCAGGTACTCCGCGACGCTAACCACAGCATAGAGCGAGGTCCCAACGCCGACTACGATGAAGGCGATGGTGTAGATGCGACCGCCCGTACTGCTGGGGGCGATTTCCTGGTAGCCCACCGTGGAGAGCGTGATGACGGCCATGTAGAGGGCGTCGACGAAGTCGAGCCGCTCCGTGACCATGAATCCCAACGTCCCGAGCAGCGTGAACGCCACCAGCACGGAAATCGCGATCCGCACCCGCTGCCCAGGCGCAGGATCCGCCGGCGGAGGCCCCGGGTGCTCCGTCCACTTATTCACGCCCGTTGAGGTAGTCGCATCGACCGCCCCTGGCAACCCCAAGGCCCGTTGACGGCCCCGCTCGCGTCGGGCTCGGATAGCGTCTGGGCTGACCATGCGTGTCTTCGCGCCCACCGCAGCAATCTGCCTCCTGGCCGGCGCGCCGATCATGGTGGAGCGCGAAGGGCACCGGTGTTCAATCCGGCCTACTCGCGGTATCTCGATGACCCCTGGCGCGACGGCCGGCCGGGCGATACTGCTCGTGTTTGCGCAGTGTTCGGCGATAGAAATGGCGCAGCAGTTCGGCGTCTTGCTCCGGGCCGGAGGCGAGCACGCAAGGCTCCAACTCCCGATTCGCCGCTACCATTCACGTCCTCAGAACGTCACGGTTCCGGGGAGAGGCCTTCTGGGGCCAGAGCCGCACTGTGGGAGCCCGGCGGCGCGGTGGCAAATTGCCATGCCGACGTCATCGAACGAGAAATCCCGAAATCTGGAGACGAGCGTATGCCCAAGCCCACCAAGGACATCCCCGCGGAATATCACGACATCCTCGAAATGAAGTGTTTTCCGCACGTCGCGACGATCCGGCCGGACGGGATGATCTCGAACAATCCGATCTGCTTGGTCTGGGACGGCAAGTACGTGCGCTTCAGCACGACCAAGGGGCGTGCGAAATACCACAACCTGGTCGCCGACGACCGGATCGCGCTCTCGATCCCCGATCCCCGCAACATCTGGCGCTACATCGAGATCCGCGGCCGTGTCACCCTCGTGGACGACGTCGATCGCTCCTTCGTCAATCGGATCGCACGCAAATACATGGACATGGACGAATACATCTTCGACAGCCCGGGAGACGAGCGGGTCACGGTCACCGTCCATCCGGAGCAGGTCTCCGCAGTCGGCGTGAACCCGGAGTACAACGACGGGCAGGTTCCCGAAGATTGGACCAAGGGCTGAGACATGCGGGATGCAGGCGTCTTCGCCCTGTTGGCGTCCATGGTCCTGGTCGCGGGTTGTGCGATTCCGGGCCGCTTCTATCTCGTGGCACCGGCGATCTCCGGCACCCTGACGGGCGACGGGATGCCGCGTGAGGGCGCGCGTCTCTTGCTTCGCATCCAGCACCGCGAGAGCCCCACTCTCTACCATCTCGGAGAGGTGTCGCCGTCTCCTGCAGGGGGCTTCTCCTTCGAAGCGACACAGCTCGTCATCGCGGGCCAAGAGTTCAGCAAGTTCTACCGCGCCTATCTGCAGCTCCAGATCGGAGCGGAGCAGCGGATCATTTGGCGCGCGGAATTCTCGAGGCGGGAGCTCGGAGGTGAGATTCGCCTGGAATGCGATCTCGAGCGCCCCAGTCGACACGGTCAACCGTGCTGGGTTGCCGATCCCTTGACGCATCCCTGGCTCGTGTCGGGGGGGCTGCGGACCTACCGCCGATTGTGCGCGAGCTGCCACGGGCTCGATGGCAGCGGAGAGGGTGCGGCGGTGGCCAGCGTCGGGGGCCCCCCACCGGATCTGAGGCTGATCGCTTCCCGGCGCGCAGGCCGCTTCGACCGGGTCGAGATCTCGGAATGGATCGAAGGCAGATCGCTGCCTGCGGAGCATGGCACGCGCGACATGCCCGTCTGGGGCGAGCGCCTGAGTGTCGATTACGAGCGCTACACGGATAGAGACGCACTCATCGGCGTGACGCTCGACTCCGTCGTGGTCTACCTGGAGAGCCTGCAAGAAGACGACGA
Source organism: Deltaproteobacteria bacterium (assembly GCA_019310965.1). Classification (GTDB taxonomy): domain Bacteria; phylum Myxococcota_A; class UBA9160; order UBA9160; family SMWR01. Next base: position 3,092 of record JAFDDG010000067.1, on the reverse strand, counting down.
TGCGATCCTGGGCCCGCCGTGAGGAGTCCGGGCGCGTTGCCGGCGGTGAGGCGTGCAACGGGAAGTGACGCAGGAGACAACAGACTCTTCTTCGAGAAGGAGTCCGGAGATGCAGCAACGAAATTATGATGCGGTCGTGATTGGCTCGGGCGTTGGAGGGATGTGCGCCGGGGCTCTGCTGGTGCACGAGGGCTACAAGACCCTGGTGGTGGAGGGTCGGGAGCGGCTGGGCGGCCGCTTTTCGACCGAAGAAGTCGAGGGTTTCAAGCTGGTTACCGGGGCATCGCTCATCCATCACTCGGGGTGGGTGCCCCGAGTCTTCAAGAAGGTCGGAGCAACGCTCGAGCTCCGTGATTGCTTCGAGGTGTCCTATTGGATCCGAGGCGACGAGCACTACATTCCGATGGGGAATCGCGTTGCGGCTCTCTTCGACCTCATCAACAAGATGGAGGTGGACAGGGTCCGGCTGGTGGGGGGCATCGCGAAGGAAGTGGCCACCCAGAAGATCCAGGGTGCGCTTGGCCGGGCGATCAGCCAACCGGACAAGGAGAGTGGGCCTACCTTTCGAGAGTGGCTGCTCCGCTACACCGACAACGAGGATGTGCACGCTGTATTCGATTCGATGTGCGTGAGCTTCCTGTTGGCTCATTCCTACGAGATACCGGCCCGCAGCTTCTTCCACTTCATGGCGACGGAGAAAGGCGCCGGCGATGGAGCCCTGTGCCCGCAGGGCAATCTGAGCGCGGTGCAGGAGCTGGCAAGGGTCGTGGAGACCAATGGTGACACCTGGACCGATTGCCCGGCCAAGCGAATCGTTGTCGCCAAGGGTGCGGCTACCGGGGTGGTGGTCGAGCACACTGGAAGAGAGGTAGAAATTGCCTGCAAGGCGGTGATCAGCAACGCGGGCCCCCGACAGACCGTGGCGCTCGCGGGCAGCGAGAACTTCGACGCTGGCTACCTGGCTCAGATGAGAGTGAAGCTCAGGGCTTCTCCCGTCGTCATTATTCACGTTGCGAGTGATGAGCCGCTCTGCCTCGAGGGAGGGGAGCATGGGGGGATGCTCGTTGCCGGGGCCCGAAGGATTACCGGTGCCATTCCGCTGACCAATACCTGCCCTGAGCTGGCGCCACCCGGGAAGCACCTCCTTCATCTCGTCGCAACGCCAGCAACCACGCTCGCGGCCATGGATGCCGAGGAAGAGATCAGACAGTGCACGCTGGATCTGGAGATGATCTTCCCCGATTTCCAGAAGAAGAACGGCAGAATCCTCAAGATGGAGCCACGGAACATCGACCACGACCTCCCGCTGGGCCGCACCTGGAACGGTCCGCCATTCAGGATGCCGCGGGAGACCCCGGTGAAGAACCTTTGGAACGTGGGTGACGCCGCGTACTCGGCGTTTGGTGGGACTTCCGGGTGTGCAGAGACGGCCATGGCGGTAGTGGAGGCGGTGAAGCAGAGCGTCGGGCACTAGGAAAGCGGAAAGGACCTGCGGGGCGGGGGAGCTTCTCAATGATTCGAGTCATCCAGTGGACAACCGGCAACCTGGGCCGCCGCGCCGTGCGGGCGATCTGCGAGCATCCCGACCTGGAGCTCGTCGGGCTCTACGCCTGGGGCGATGACAAGGTCGGCAGGGACGCCGGAGAGCTCTGCGGGCTCGAGAGGACCGGAGTGGTCGCCACGAACGATGTGGATGCGCTCGTGGCTCTCGGCGCGGACTGCGTCAATTACAACGGTCTCATGCCCGACTTCGACTCGATGGAGAAGTTTCTCGAGGCGGGCATCAACATCGTCTCCACGACGGGCTTCATGACCGGGAAGAATATTGCCGCCGGCGTCAGGGAGCGGCTCGAAGCGGCGGCGCAACGGGGCGGTGCGTCCCTCTTCAGCAGCGGGATCAATCCGGGCTGGATGAACATGATCACCATCGCGCTGACCGGCATCTGTGATCGCGTGAGCTCGATCGCGATGACCGAGACGGCCGATTGTCGGGAGTATCCGTCGCCCGGAACCTGGGAGCTCTTCGGCTGGGCCAAGCCTCTCGGCCACCAGGAACAGGATCTGAGTCGGAACCCGATGACCGGCCATTTCTTCGACGGGCTCGACGTCATCGCCGATGCTCTTGGAATCGATCTCCACGAGCGGACCGTCGAGGCGGAGTTCGCCGTCGCGAAGCAGGATATCGACCTGCCCTGGATGAGGTTCCCCAAAGACACCGTTGCCGGGCAGCGCACGACCTGGAGGGGCCTGGTCGACGGCCGCCCCGTCATCGAGCTGAGCGTGGTCTGGAAGATGGGAGACGATATCGCGCCGAACTGGGAGGGCCCCGAGGGCTACCTCGTCGAGATCGAAGGTGAGCCCTCGGTCCGCAGCGTCATCCAGGTGGAGCAACCCAGGAATGCCGATCTCTCGCGGGAGAAGCACCGCATGGATCTGATCATGATCGCTTCGGCCATGCCACCCATTCACGCGATCCCTCTCGTGTGCAGCGCTCGCCCCGGGATCCTCACGAATAGCGACCTGCCGCTGATGGGGGCCCGGAAAGCGCTGGTGAGCTGAGCGAGGCCCAGCCGGCGAAGCGGGTCGATAGGAAAGCGTTGGGCTTCGCCTGGGGCGCCGCCCGTCACTCCATCACGATCTCGGCCAGGTTGCGCAACGTCTTCACGTCGGTAGCGAAGAGCAGCACCGTGGTGACGGCGCTCTCCCGCCAGGCCTGCAGACGATCGCGGATGCGCTGCTTCGAGCCGACCAGGTAGATCTCGTCGATGAACTCGTCGGGCACCGCCGCGATGGCCTCGGCCCGCTTGCCGTCGAAGAAGAGGTCCTGGATCTGCTGGGCTTGCTCCGGGTAGCCCATGCGGGCCATCAGCTCCTTGTGGAAGTTGCGCTTCTTGCTGCCCATACCACCGATGTAGAAGGCGAGCGCGGGGCGCACCGCGTCCAGCGCCGCCGTCAGATCGTCGTTTTCGTAGACGGCCAGCGTCTGCACGATGTCGAAGCCGGGCTTGGCCTGCTTCAGCGAATCGGCGTACACCTCTTCGTTGTAGGGCGAGTACCAGAGCGGCAGCCAGCCGTCGCAGAGCTCCGCAGCG
>JAFDDG010000001.1 GCA_019310965.1 Deltaproteobacteria bacterium | reverse complement strand
TGTCGGTGAGCAGAGGGCCGTGGTATGGAAGTTGTTGTAACGGAGGCCAGCCGCCGCGAGGCCGTCGAGGGTCGGCGTCTCGATCGGGCCACCGAAGGTGCTGGGACCGCCGAATCCGATGTCGTCGATCAGGACGATGACGACGTTGGGGGAATTCTCGGGTGCCGTCACCTCGAACCGGGGCGGCGCCTCTGCGTTCCGCACGTCCAGCTCGCTGTAGGTCGGTCGTTCGGGCTCCAGAATCGGCAGGGAGGTGCGATCGAGCTTCTGCTCTGCGGACGCTCCACCGCCGCTGGTCGCCAGAATGAGTGGAAGTGCCAAGAACAGCCGCGCTACGAGCCTTCTCATAAGTTCTCCCTCAACGGTTCGGTCGCGCCGCACCGTTTGCGGTCTCTAATGCTGGTCTCTGAGGGAGCTGTGCTTTCGGCTCACCCGCCCAAGCGGCTGATGTTACGGGTGTTCGAGATCAGCAGCTAGCGTGTCACCCCATGGCATCTCCTGGCACCTCATGGCACTACCGGACCGAACCGCGAGTTCTGAATAGCGTATTGAAATAAGTAGCTTGCGAGATTTTGCGAACAGCCTTCGAAGCTGAGGTTCGGGGGTTCGAATCCCTCCCGGCGTGCCACTTTTCGCGGGGTTGCGCGCGCGAGCTGGGACGCGGCGCGTGGTGCCGCGGGGTGCCGTCTGGTGCCGCCGTGGCCGAGACCTTCGACGTCGGACGCGACACCGGCCCAGGAGTCGAAGCTCTACCGCGGGCCCTTCGCGTGCACCGGTCCGCTCGACACCGTGGTGATCGCGCTGACCGACTGAGGGCATTCAGCCGACGTCGATGTTCTCGCGCACGCTGCACGCCTCGTCGAGGGCAAGCATGACTCCGATGCCAATTTGTGGGGCTCGCGGCCGTCCGAGACGCCCGAGAACCCCACTGGACTGCTCATCCGTTGCGGGGCCGATCTGCGACATTCTGCCTCGGCCTTGAGGCGCGCACTGAGGACTCTTGACCGCCCCCCGGGAAGTTCGAGACAATTCCCCCCCAGAGTTGTCGGCGCAGCCGTTGCTCGCATCGGGAGACACGATGAAGACCACTCGCGACGTCATGCAGCCCCGGCCGATCGTCATAACGGAGGATGAGTCCCTTCATCGGGCGCTAGAACTCCTGATTGCGAACAACATCAGCGGCTTGCCCGTCGTCGATGGCGCGGGACGACTCGTCGGCGTGCTGACTGAGAAGGATCTGCTGAAGATCTTCTACGAGCCCGACGCGCACACCGTCGAATCGGTGATGACTCGCAGTCCGATCTCGATATCGGTCGACGCGCCACTGGTCGATGTGGTCGACTGCTTGATGGCGAACGACTTTCGCCGCGTCTTCATCCACGACCACGAGACGCTCGTGGGTCTGGTCAGCCGGGCCGACCTGATGCCCGCTATCCTGAGCGCGCTGCTCGAGCGGAGCTGAGCACTCGTCAGTGGCACGCACATTGCAAATGCCTTGTTTCGCTGGGGTTCGACGCCGCGATGAAATCGCCGCGGCCTGGCCGGGTCGAGGCTCGAGATTGGCTTCATCTGCCGAAAGAGGAGGTTCCGTTGACGGATCGAAATCGGGAAGACGTACCGAAGGCTGAAGCGACCTCGCCGAGCCGTCGCGACTTCATGAAGGGGAGCGTGGCGGTGGGCGCCGGGATCGTAGGGGCGGGTGCACTGGCGCGCGGCGAGGACGGTTCTTCGGTCCTCGGTCGCGTCTTCGGTCCCTCGGCGGCTCACGCGGCTACCACGAAGGGCGAGCTCGCGGCCCACGTCCCGCCCGGCAAGCTGGACCACTACTACGGTTTCTGGAGTGGCGGGCAGTCCGGTGAGATCCGCATCATGGGCGTACCTTCGATGCGCGAACTCAAGCGAATCCCGGTAGTGGGACGCGACGCGGCCACCGGCTGGGGGCGCGACGACTGGTCGAAGGAGCTGCTCGGCGGCCGCGATTCCGGCGACACGCACCACGTGCATCTCTCCTACACGGACGGCACCTACGACGGCCGCTACGTCTTCGTGAACGACAAGGCGAACGCCCGCCTCGCTCGGGTGCGCTGCGACACCATGGAGGTGGACGCGATCACCGACATCCCCAACTCGCAGGGAACGCACGGAATCTTCCCGCAGCGCAACAAGACGGGACTGGTGCTCTGCAACGCGGAGTTCCGCACGCCGCAGCCCAACGACGGTCGCGATCTCGACGACCCGACGGCCTACGGCGCCATGCATACGGCCATCGACGGCGAGACCATGGAGGTGAAGTGGCAAGTCCTGATCGAGGGCAACCTTGACCTCTGCGCCACCGACTATCAGGGCAAGTACTCCTTCGCGACCTGTTACAACAGCGAGGGTGGAACAAATCTGGCCGGCATGATGGCCTCGGACCGCGACTATCTCTACGTCTTCGACATCCCGGCCATCGAGAGGGCGGTGAAGGCGGGCAAGACCATCAAGGTGGGCGATGGCTCGGTGCCGGTGGTAGACGCGCGCGGAGGGAACGATTCCCACGTGCAGCGGATTCCGATTCCGAAGAGCCCGCACGGTGTCAACATCGACCCGACCGGCAGGTACGCCGTCTGCTCCGGCAAGCTGTCGCCGACGGTCTCGGTGGTGGCCATCGATAAGCTCGGCGACGTATTCGCTGGGAAGATCAAGCCGCGCGATGCGGTGGTGGCCGAGCCCGAGGTGGGTCTCGGACCGCTGCACACGGCGTTCGACGGCCGCGGCAACGCCTACACGTCGATCTTCATCGACTCGGTGGTCACCAAGTGGAACATCGACAAGGCCATCCAGGCCTTCAACGATGAGAGCGTCGACCCGATCATCCAGAAGCTCGACGTTCACTATCAGATCGGCCACATCAACGCGTCGATGAGCGAGACCAAGGACGCCGATGGCAAGTGGCTGATCGCGCTGTGCAAGTTCTCGAAGGACCGGTTCCTCCCCGTAGGGCCTCTACACCCCGAAAACGATCAGCTGATCGACATCTCGGGCGAGGAGATGAAGCTGGTCCACGACGGCCCCGCTTATCCCGAGCCCCATGACGCCGTGCTGGTGCGGCGCGACATGATTCATCCGTCAAAGATCGATCCCCGCACGGGGCCGCGCTACGACTACTACAACAAGCTTGCCAAGGAAGATGGCGTCGATCTTCTCACGGCCAACAAGGTGATCCAGAAGGGCAAGGGCAGGGTCCGTGTCTACGTCGTCAGCGTGGCACCTGCCTTCGTGCTGGGCGAGTTCCGTGTGAAGACGGGCGACGAGGTTCAGGTCATACAGACCAACCTCGATGGCGTCGAGGATCTGTCACATGGCTTCTGCATGTCCAACCACGACGTCAACATGGTGGTGAACCCGCGCGCGACCAACAGCATCACCTTCACGGCGGGAGCCCCGGGCGTATATTGGTACTACTGCCCGTGGTTCTGCCACGCGCTCCATCTCGAGATGCGGGGCAGGATGATTGTCGAGGCATAGCCTTGACCCTCAGGCTGCTTGCCTTGCTCTGGGTCTTCATCGCAGGATCCTGGGCGCCGGGACCTCTCGTCACCCCAGCTAGCGCGGCGAAAACGGCTCCGGTCGCCCTGGATTGCGGTGCGATGCCTTGCGCCAAGATCATGCCTGCAGCCTCTCAGTTCCGACCGGTGGCGGGCGCAAGGCACTGGGAGGGACTCGACGAGGATGGCGACGTCGTCGGCTGGGTGGCGCTGTCGACGGACTTCGTCGACCTCAAGGCCTACTCCGGAAAGCCGTTGGTCACCCTCGTCGGCCTCGACCCCGATGGCATCATCACTGGAGCACACGTCGTTCACCACAGCGAGCCCATCCTGCTGGTGGGCATTCCCGAGAAGGCGCTGACCGATTTCGTCGATGCCTACGCCGGCAAGCGGGCGCTCCAGCGCATCGTTGTGGGGCGAGCCGACAAGCCAGATGTCGAATCCGTGGATGGGATTTCCGGCGCCACCGTCACCGCGCTGGTCCAGAACATCACGGTGCTCGACACGGCGCGCTCTCTCGGTACCTCCCTCGGCGTCTTCACCGCGAGCGCCGTCACCCCGGGCCACTTCGTCGAGGACCCCGAGCCGTGGACCTTCCAGCAGATGCTCGAGAGGGGTGCGCTCGGCCATCTTGTCGTCACCCACGCCGACCTTGGGATGGACGAGGCCGCGGACCCCTACGTGGATCTCTATTTTGGCATCGCGGACCCATCCCACGTCGGCCGATCGCTCCTCGGCGAGCACAGCTACAAGCACTACAAGGGCCAGCTCGCGGAGAACGAGCATCTCTTCGTGGTCTTCAACCGGGGCAGCGGATCCTTCAAGGGCTCGGCCTTCGTGCGCGGCGGCATCTTCGATCGCGTTCGCATCCAGCAGGGCCTACGCGAGATCACCTTTCGCGATACCGACTACTGGAACATGCCCGACATAGCCGCCGAAGACGCGCCCGAGATGAACGAGGGCGCGCTCTTCGTGTTGCGCGGCGGGCGCTTCGACCCGGGCTCGCCCTACGATCTCGTCTTCCTCGGCAGTCGCTACGATCATCGCGGCGCTTTCACGCGCGATTTCCGCGAGTTCACCGCGACACACCAGCTGCCGGCCACCCTCTACGTAGTCGACAGGACGACGAACGGCATCCCGTGGCGGCAGGCATGGCGCAACCGGCGCATCGACGCGGCCATCTTCGCCGTCTACCTGCTCCTCGTCGCGGGCGTCTTCGTGGCACGCCAGTACACATTCGTGAACCTGAAGCGACTCGGCCGGCTGCACATGGCCAGCATGATCTTCGCCTTTCTCGTCGTGGGCGTGTACATGGGCGCGCAGCCCTCGGTTACCCAAATCTTCACCGCAGTGGGCTCGGCGGTCCACGAATGGCGCTGGGACCTGTTTCTGAGCGAACCGCTCATCTTCATCGCGTGGCTCTTCATCGGGATCGTCTCGTTGACCTGGGGGCGAGGCGTCTTCTGTCACTGGGTGTGCCCCTACGGCGCCATGAACGAACTTGCATTCAAGGTTTCGCAACAGCTGGGCTTCAAGCGCTATGAACTCCCGAGCCGCATCCACCTGAAGCTGCGCTATCTGCGCTACGTGGTCCTCGCGGTGTTGGTCGGCGTCTTTCTCTGGGACAGCATCCTGGCCGAGCGCATGGCCGAGGTGGAACCGTTCAAATCGACCTTCCTGGTTCCGATCTGGACGCGGCAGTGGGGTTTCATCGCCTGGTGGCTCCTACTGCTCGCCCTTTCGTTCACGATGTACAGGCCCTTCTGCCGCTACCTTTGTCCCATGGGAGGAGGCATCGCGCTTCTCAGCAGCTTCAGGCCCTTCGGCCCGAAGCGTCGTGCCTTCTGCAGCCCGTGCGAGATCTGCACGCGTGGCTGCGAGTACAAGGCGTTCCGGCAAGACGGCACCATCGACCCGCGCGAGTGTTTCTCGTGCATGGAGTGCGAGGTCACCTATAACGACGAGCAGACCTGCCCGCCGCTGATCGGGTTGGCCATGCTCGAGGATCGCACCGATCTCTCGCCGCGCGATCAGCGCAAGATCAGCAGGCTCCGGATCGACGTGGCGGACGCGTGAGGCAGCAGATCCTCGAGGGTTTGACCCTCGTCGTCGTCGGCGTTCTTTCGGCAGTGGCGACGGCCGCCTCGGGGGAGGCGGCGCTCGTCCGGGCCGCGACCGGCGCGGGGAGCTTGCAGGCGCTAGTCGACCGCGCCGAGCCGGGCCACGTCCTCGAGCTCGGACCCGGTACCTACGCTGGCCCGGTTCGCATCGACAAGGCTCTGATCCTGCGCGGCCGGGGCAGTGTCATCGATGGCGGCGGCGTGGGCACGCCCCTCGTCGTGGTCGCACCCGGTGTCCGCGTCGAGGGCGTTGTGGTGCAGGGCAGCGGCGACGACGTCGGCGCGCCCGACGCCTGCATCTACGTGGAGCCGTCGGCGACCGGGACCGTGCTGCAAGGCAATACGCTGCGCGATTGTGCGTTCGGTATCTGGGTACACGAGACCGATGGCGTACACATCGAGGGGAATCGCATCTGGGGACGCAAGGACGTTCGCGTAACCGATCGCGGCAATGGCATCCATCTCTTCAATGCCAGCCATCTCGTGGTGCGGGACAACGAGGTGCGGGACGCGCGCGACGGCATCTACGTCTCCGTTACCGAGGACAGCGTGATCGAGGACAACCTGGCCGAGCACGTGCGCTTTGGCGTGCACTATATGTACTCGTATCGAAACGTGCTGCGAGGCAACGTGATGAACCACAACACCCTCGGCATCGCGTTGATGGAGAGTCACGATCTCATCGTCGAGGACAATCGCGCTGCCGGAAACCGGCGACAGGGCCTGCTTTTCCGGGACGTGCGGGGCTCGCAGATCCGTCGCAACCGGCTCGAACGCAACGGGCAGGGGATGTTCTTCTACTCGAGTACCGAGAACGTGATCGAGGACAATGTGGTGCAGGGCAACGAAATGGGCCTGAAGATCTGGGCCGGCACTCGGCGCAACCGCATTGAGGGCAACGTGATCCGTGGCAATCGCGAGCAGGTCTTCTACGTGGGTGCCGAGGACCAGATCTGGGGCGAGTCCGGGCGCGGCAACTACTGGGGCGACTACCTCGGGTGGGATCAGGACGGGGATGGCATCGGCGACCGCCCCCACCGCGTAGACAGCTTTGCGGCCGGCCTCCTCTACCGCTACCCCAGCGCCGCGCTGCTGCTCCGCAGTCCAGCGCTCGAGACCCTCTCCCACCTGGCAGATCGTCTCCCGATGTTGCGAACGCCGACGATCATCGACCAGGCACCCTTGCTCGGCGAGCCGGAATCATGAGGGGGCTGCAGGCGCGCGGCATCTCGGTCCGGTTCGGTCGGTTGCAGGTGCTCGACGATGTGACTCTCCCCGTCCGCCCGGGGCAGGCAGTGATGCTCGTCGGCCCGAACGGCGCCGGCAAGACTACGTTGATCAAGGTGCTGCTGGGCCTCGTGCACCCCGATTTCGCGGTCTTCGAGATGAACGGCAAGCGGGCCGAAATCGACAACGATTGGAAGCGGCGAATGGGCTACCTGCCCGAGGCCGTCGCCTTCTCGGGCAATCTGAGCGGCGTCCAACTGCTCCGCTTCTTCGCGAGCGCGCGTGGTGTTCCGCGCGGCCGGGTCGACGAGGTGTTGCGGCGGGTCGGCCTCGTCGAGGCCGGCCGCCGCAACATTCGCGGCTACTCGCGTGGAATGCGCCAGCGTCTCGGTCTGGGTGTCGCCATCCTCGCCGAGCCCGATCTGCTCGTGCTGGACGAACCGACGTCGGGCCTCGATCAGGAGGGGCTGTCGCTGCTGTGGTCGGTGATCGCCGAGTGGCGCGAGGCCGGCCGCATGGTGCTCGCCTCCACCCACGACCTTGCGCTGATGGAGAGGAGGATGGACGAGATCTGCGTGCTGCGGGAGGGCCGCGTCCTCGCGCACGGGACCGTCGAAGATCTGCGCCACAGCGCGAGATTGCCGCATCGCATATGGCTCGAGGTCGGTCAGGCCCCAGACGCGAAGGTGGAGCTTCTGTGTGAGGCCATGCGCAAATGGGGCAAGGGGCGGATCGAGCGCGTGGGCGATCGCGTCCTCGCCGAAGTCCCCTCGGACGAGACCCTGGCGCTGGTGGAGATCCAGAGTGGCTTCCCCGGCGTGGTGCGTGGCGTCCGCGTCGAGGAACCGACGCTCGACGCCGTCTACGACAAGCTCTTGGGAGCCGCGTGATGGGACCGGTAGGACGCGCACTCATCTGGCACGAGCTGCTCGAGCGGGCGCGTGATCGCTGGGTGTTGGTGATCAGCATGCTCTTCGCGCTGCTCGCCTCGGGCGTCGGGCTCTATGGCCGCAGCGCCGAGGCCGAGGTCGCGAAGTTGACGGGTCCGAGCCTGGTGACGCTGGCCAGCTTGCTGGTTCCGCTGGTGGCTCTGGTGCTCTCGCACGACGCCATCGTGGGCGAACGCGAGCGCAATACGCTGGGCCTGCTGCTCTCGCTGCCCGTTGCCCGCTCCGAGGTGGTCGCAGCGAAGCTCATCGGACGCGGCCTTGCGCTCGCGGCGGCTATCGGTCTGGGTCTCGGAGCTGCCATGCTGGTGAGCGATCCGGATGGGGCGAGTACACTGCTTGCGCTGATGGGGCCGACGCTGCTGCTCGGCTTGGCTTTCCTTTCGATGGGACTCTTCATCTCGACGGTGACGCGACGCCAGGCGACCGCCGCCAGTGTCGTGGTGGTGGTGTGGTTCGGGCTCGTATTCTTCTACGACCTGGGCGTCCTGGGCCTGCTGGTCATCACCGACGGCGGGTTGTCCCAATCGGCGGTCTCGGCCCTCGTCGTGGGGAATCCGGCAGGGCTCTATCGCATCGAGATGATGCACGCATTCGCCGGCTCCGACGCGCTTCAAGACCTCGGGCTGACGACGGGTCTGCCCGGGACTGGCACTACTTGGCTTCTCTGGTGCAGCTGGATCGTCGTCCCCGCGGCGCTCAGCGGCGCGCTGCTGTCGCGGCAAAAGGTGGTGTGATGGCGATTGCTCCCCGGCGGGGATCGGTCACCGTTGCGCTCGCGCTGCTCGCGCTGCTCGGCTGTGGCCCCGCCGATGATGCCGACACCGTGCCGCCCCACCAGGCCGTCGCGTTGGCCGACCAGGAGGACGAGGTCTGCGGGATGCTCGTGCGCGCGCAGTCCGCGCCGCGCAGCCAGGTCGTGCATCGCGACGGCTCGCGCTTCTTCTTCTGCTCGTTCGGGGACATGCTCGTCCATCTCGGTGCACCGTCTCCACACGGGCGCGCAGAGACAGTCTTCGTCGAGGTGATGGAGGCCGGGGAGGATCCGATGCAGTCGCATACGGGCGAGCATCCCTGGGTGCCCGCCGAGGACGCGGTCTACGTCGTCGGCATCGAGCGCCCGGGTATCATGGGAGAGCCCGTGCTCGCCTATGCAGAGCGAAGTGAGGCCGAAAGCGTGATGCAGGGACACAGTAGTGCGCGGATGCTGGACATGGCCGGGCTGCGCGATTGGTGGAAGGCCAGGCAGACCGCGCGCTAGCCGCTTGCGAGCTCCTCGATCCAACCGAGCAGCCGCCGCGAGGCGACACTTCGATGGAGCGGGTGATCGTCCTCTACCTCGATCAGCCGGACGCGATCGGCCGATCCCGTGCGGGCCAGGCGGCGGCTCTCCTCTGGATCGATGATGTTGTCCTGCAGGCCGTGAACGAGCCACACCGTCACGCCGTGGGGCAGACGGGCCTCCGGGTCGTAGCGCAGCGCCGCCTGGGCGAGCAGGAGCGTCGGTCCCGTCCAGAGATTCCGCGCGAGTAGCGCGACGGCGACCGCACCGCCGAACGAGCTTCCGACGAGCACCTCCGGGCGGAATTCCGCCAAGACCTCTGCCTGGCGTGCCACGCAGGCGTCGAAGTCGCCCGTGTCCATCGCCGGCGTTCGCGTGTCGAAGTGCTCGGCGAGAAGGCGCGCCTTGCTGCCCTGCGGGCTGCCCTCGAGACCGTGAACGAATTGTACGCGTAGTTTGGTCATGGCCTGTTCCGCGGTCGGGGCCACGGCACGCGGCCCCCTGGCCAAACGCGATACTCTGCGTGGCTCGGATGAACGGAACCAATAGCAAGCCGCAAGAGGCCGACCAGGCCACTCTCGCACTGTCGAGAGTACTCGTCTACTCCTCGCCGCTGTTGATGGTGCACTTCGTCAGCTCGCTCTCCCACACCTACTTCGTCAAGTACGGAACCGACACCTTGATGGTCGCGCCGGCCATGATGACGTCCATCTTTGGTCTCTCGAGGCTATGGGAAGCACTCTGCGACCCGATCGTCGGCTTCTCGAGCGACCGCACGCGCCACCGCCTGGGTCGGCGGCGTTCCTGGCTCGTGTTCGCGGTGTTTCCCCTCGTCATCTTTGCATTCATGATGTGGTGCGCACCGGTGTCGCTGGGCGGCAATGCGCTCTTGCTCTGGCTGGCCGCCGCGAGTTTCGGCTTCGCGACCGCGACCAGCTCCTTCGCAATTCCGCACGCGGCGCTGGGGGCGGAGATGTCCCTCGAATCGAAGGACCGCACCCGGCTCTTCGGCACGAACGGCTTGATGGGAGCCCTGGCCTCTGCGCTGGCCCTTACCGTCGGGATGGGATCGCTGCGCACCTCGGACGATCCGCGGGCGACGGCCGCGCTCCTGATCGGCGGCGTCGGACTCCTCGGCCTGATGCTGGCGATCTGGATGATCCGGAACAGCTCAGAACCCGAGCGCCATCAGGGTCGCGGAGGCAAGAACCCCTACGCCGCCTTCAGTGACGTCTTTCGCAACCCGCACGCCCGCATCCTCATCGCCGTCGGAATTTTCGTCCACATGACCTGGGGCGCCATGGGGACGGTCGCGGTCTACATGCTGCAGTACGTGATGAAGATGCCCGGCTCCACCGAGCTCTTCATGATGTCGTACTTCATTCCCAACCTCGCCTCGGTTCCTCTCTGGATCCGCCTGAGTCACCGCTACGAGAAGCGCCATCTCTGGATGGTCTGCCTGGCCGGCAGTGCCTGCTTCTATCTGGCGATGGGGCTCGTGCCCGAAGGCGTGGACCTGTGGGTCGCCCTTTCCCTGAGCTTGGCCATGGGTTTCTTCGGTGGCGGCTTCCACGTCTTTGAACATTCGATCCGGGCCGAGGTGATCGACTGGGACGAGTACAGGACCGGGGAACGCAAGGAGGGGGTCTACTCGGCCGCGAGCCAGCTGGTCGGGAAAGCGGCCGGGGCTGCGGTGACGGTGGCGGTCGGTTTCGCGCTGGCCTGGGCGGACTATCTCCCCAACGTCGAGCAGACTCCGCTCGTGAAGACGGTGATCCGCGTTCTCTTCAGCGGCGTTCCAGCCGCCTGCTTTCTGGTCGCACTCCTCATGCTCTCGCGATTCGAGCTGAGCCGTGGAGAGCACGCGCGCATTCGCACGATCCTCGATGAACGCATCGCCAAGTTGCGCGATTCGAGCTGAGGCGGCCCGAGGAGTCGGGAGGTTCGTGCAGAGGTTCCCCAGGGAGCACTGCCGCGATCGAAGGTGTGACGGAGGCGGACGAGATCTGGGACGAGTTCGCGCAGATCATTGGAGTATAGTTTGCACGAACGAAATTCAGCTTCCAACTCCCGCTCGACCCTCGAGGCCACGACGTCGAGGCGGCTGCTTGCGCAGCGTCAATTTCAAAGGAGTCCTTGTGTTTTCTTTTCAAGACAAGGTGGTGTTGATCACCGGTGGCAGTCGGGGCTTGGGACGGGCGATGAGTATCGGGTTTGCGCAGGCGGGGGCCAAGGTGGTGATTGCCAGCCGCAAGATTGAAACCTGTGAAGCGCTGCAGAAGGAAATTTCTGCTGCGGGCGGCGATGCGCTCGCGGTGGCTGCGCACATGGGTAATTGCGAAGATCTCGATCATCTCATCGCGGCGACCTACGAACATTATGGTCGTGTGGATGTCTTGATCAACAACGCGGCAATCAATATTGCGACCCGGCCCCTGACGGAGATGAATCCCGAGGCGTTCGACAAGATGTATGAAGTCAACCTGCGCGGGCCCTGGTATCTGGCCTCGCGGGTGGCGCCGAGAATGGCCGAGCAGGGAGGCGGGGCGGTCATCAATGTGCTGTCGGTTGCCGGCCTGAAGCCGCCAGCCAATATGGGATTCTATGCTTCGACCAAGGCGGGACTCGAAGCGATGAACAAAGTGATGGCCCAGGAGTGGGCGCCGATGAAGATTCGCGTCAACGCACTCGCGTTGGGAACCTATCATTCAGATCTCGTGGACACCACGATCGAGCAAATGCCCGAATACGAGCAGTACATGTTGGGTGCGAACCTGATCAAGCGCCTTGCCGAGAGTGAGGAAATTTTGCATCCGATCTTCTATCTGGCCGGTGAATCCTATACGACGGGAATCACTCTGGTTGCCGATGGCGGCATGCTCTGTAAGTAGTCGACCTCGGCCGGTCCCTGGCTGTCGCCCTCCCGGGGTGCGGTGCGCTCCTCCGGCCCATCGCTGGGAGAAGAAGACATGAGCAAGGGACCCACCTCGGCCCTGTCCTTCACGAAACTGGTCGTCGACGATCTGGAGAAGATGACGGCATTCTACTGCGACGTATATGGGATGAAGGAGCTGCAGCGGGTTCAAGCCCATATCGGAACCGATCCGATCGACGAGACCATACTCAGTTCGGGCGAGGATGTGAGCGTGGTGCTCATCCTCATGAAATATGTCGAGAAGGCGCCCCCGACGAACGGCGAAGTGGTCCTCGGCTTCAGGACCGACGACATCGAAAAGCTCTTCGCACGCATCCGCGCTGCGGGCGGAGGGATCTACCTCGACATCAAGGACGAGCCGGGGGCGCCCTACAAGGCGGGATTTGCAACCGACCCCGAGGGCCACCTGACTGAGATTCTCCAGTTCAACGAATAGTCGGGCTCTGGGGTAGACTGGCCAAGAGGTGCGAGAATCTTGAAGAAGCTCAGCAGGGAAATGACCCTCGTGCTTGCGGGGGCAGTACTGGTCATGGTCGTGCCGAGTGTATGCGCAGTGATGTCCGTTGGTGTCGGAATGCACGTGAATGACGTCCAGACACAGGACCTGGGAAAAGGGGAGGATCCGCCGCCGATCGTAACGCTGGCGGAGTTCGAGCAGATCGAAACCGGCATGAGTTATCGGGAAGTCGTCGAAATCCTGGGCGAGCCCGGAGTCGCGATTGCGCCGTCGGCCGTGCCGGAAGGCGGCGGCGGGGCCATCAGGTACGTTTGGCAGAACAGCGACGTCTCCAACATGAGAGCCACCTTTCAAAACGACCAGCTCGCCAAGAAATCGCAGCTGTACCTGAAATAGGGCAGAGCCTTTCCCGTCAGGCGGTCTGGTCGTGCCCCGTGTCGAGAATCTTCAGACCGGTATGGAAGGCCACCTCGGCTGCGATCTTGCGGGCGGTGAACTCGCTCGAGTAATTCCCGATCGGCAGTGCCTCGTCGTGCAGGTGTACGGTGCCGTCGACACTGGCATACGGGATGGGGCCTTCGAGAGCCACCATCCAGACCTCCTGGTCATGTTCGTCGACGCCCTCGGCGATCTGCCAGCGCATGTAAACGCGCACGTGGTCGAAGCCGTCGAGGGAGCGGCCGGGTGCGTCGGCGAGCTTCGTCTCCGGCCATCGGGTTCTCCCTCCGATGATGAGCACGCGGCGGCGGTCGCGATCGAGCCAGATCTGACGGTAGGGAACGTGGGCCAGGAGGAAGCCGACTCCGAGGCCGGCGGCGATCAGGAAGCCACCGAGCACCCAGTTGAGCATGGGGTCGGAGAGTTCCAACCCTGGGAACGATGGGCCCACGAGTCCGCCGACGCCCACGAGCAGTGCGGTGAGGAGAAGCCACCACCGTTCACGGTTGGCTGCCAGCAGCACCAGGTTCGAAGTGGCCACGGGAGGGGTCGAGAGAATCGCTGAGGGCTCGGTGAACTCGATCTTCTCTTCGATCGGGACGGAGTCCTCCAGTGACGGCGTGATCGAGGCGATGAGCGTCTCACCCCACAGGAGCATGACCTGCTCCGGAAGCTTCTGAAGTCTGGTCGACCAGTCGGCCCAAAAGATGAGTTGGGTGCCCGGTGCATACTCGCCATTGCCGAGCGCCATGTCACTCGAAGGCTCCCCCGTCACCTGAACGCGCAGGCAGTCGACGGCCCTGGTGACGGCGTCCGCGGGACACGCGATGTCGATCTCGATGTTGCCCGCGAACTCGCCTCCGAGAAAGACACGGCACGCGTCGATGCGAAGCGAGAAGGAGCGGTCGCCGTCCTTGACGATTGCGGAAACGGGTTGGGACATGGCCGAGGCACTCCCTCCGATAGGGGCCCGACTGTTTAACGGACGACGGGATCGGTGACTGAAACCCGTGCTCCGAACGACCCGGGTCGAACCCTACCGCCAATGGCATCCCCGTTGGTGGGGTGTCGGGGATTTGCCAGGGTCCGGGGCTCAGCGACTCGCCGCAACCGCCTCGCGTGCGATCAGCAGTTCCTCGTTGGCTGCGACGACGAGCAGCGCGATCAACGAAGCGGCCTCAGAAATCTGCGCCTCGCCGCCCGTGCACGCCGCGTTCGCAGCTGGATCGAGGAGGATCCCCAGTTCCTCGAGCCCCACGAGGATGCGCTGGCGCAGCGCCGTGGCGTGGGCTCCCGCGCCGCCGGTGAAGACGATGGCGTCGGCGCCGCCGAGCACGGCCAGATATGCGCCGATGGCCTTGCGCGCGCGGTAGGCGAAGAGCGTGAGTGCCAGCTCGGCCCGTGGGTTGCCGCCGGCGGCTGCTGCCTCGAGCTCACGCACGTCGCCCGACAGGCCCGAGACTCCGAGCATCCCACTCTCCCGGTTGAGCAGTGCGTCCACTTCTTCCGCACTCATGCCGCGCTGCCTCGTCAAGAATGCGAAGATCCCCGGATCGACGTCGCCGGACCGCGTGGCCATCACCAGTCCTTCGAGCGGCGTCATGCCCATGGAGGTGTCGATCGAGCGCCCGTTCTCGACGGCCGCCAGCGAGCAGCCTGCGCCAAGGTGACAGGTAATGAGGCGTGATGTGGCTCCGAGACCGAGGAGCTCCGCCGCTCTGGTTGCCGCGTAGCGGTGCGATGTGCCGTGAAAGCCGTAGCGTCGCACTCGGTCGCGTTCGTAGAGGGCGTGGGGCAGGGCATAGAGATAGGCGCGCTCGGGCAGCGTGTGGTGAAACGCAGTGTCGAACACCGCCACGTGTCGGGCGTTGGGAAACAACTCCCGGGCCCTGCGGATGCCCAACAGGCAGATCGGGTTGTGGACCGGCGCGAGAGGGGCGAGGGATTCGATGGCGGCCTCCACCGTCGCATCGATCGGTGTTGCTGCGCGAAACCGCTCGCCGCCGTGCACCACGCGGTGGCCGACGACGCCGATATCCCGAGGCGGGTCGGGAGCGTCGAACGCCAGCGAGAACATGGCCTTCGAGAGCAGCGCCAGGGCCGCGTCGTGGGTTGCCACGTCGACGGGTTCGCGCAGCGAGCGCTCCCCGGCGCTGCAGCTGAGGTTGCAGCCGGGCTCTGCCAGTCGCTCGATGCTGCCGCTCGCCAGCACCCGCTCCTCCTCCCCCATGTCGTAGAGTCGGCATTTGAGCGACGAGCTGCCGCAGTTGACGACGAGAGTCTTCATCGTGTGTCGCTGCGGGGAACCCCGATCTCCCCCTGTTGGAGGCGCGCCTGGTAGGCCGTGACCCGTTCGCGCACCACCGGGGCCAGCAGCAGCATGCCGAGGATGTTGGGAACGCAGACGACGAAGACGAGTGCGTCCGAGAAGTCGAGCACGGCGTCGATGCGGATCATGCAGCCCAGAGCGGCGAAGCCGCAGAAGGCGGCGTTGAAGCCGAGGGTGGCCCAGCGGGCGTCACCGACCAGATAGGTCCACGCCTTGAGCCCGTAGTAGGCCCACGCGAACATGGTCGACACCGCGAATAGGATCGCCGCGACGGCCAAGGGATACGGTGCCCATGCCACGCTGCGCTCGAACGCCGCCGACGTCATCTCGATGCCCGCGAGGTCGGTCGCCGCGAAGCTCGGGTCGGCCACCATGGCGGTTACCAGCACCAGCGCCGTCAAGGTGCAGATCACGACGGTGTCGATGAAGGGTTCGAGCAGCGAGACGAATCCCTCGGTTGCCGGCTCCTCGGTGCGCACTGCTGCGTGGGCGATGGCGGCCGAGCCGATGCCGGCTTCGTTCGAGAACACCGCGCGCTGGAAGCCCAGCACCATCACGCCGAGCATTCCGCCGGCCACGCCTTCGGGCTGGAACGCGCCGGAGACGATGGCTTGCAGGGCCAGCGGCAACACCTGGTAGTTGAGGCCGATCACCAGCAGGCAGCCCGCGATGTAGAACACGGCCATGAAGGGCACCACCCGCTCGGTGACCCGGGCAATCACCCGGATGCCACCGATGATGACGGAACCGACGACGGCGGCCGTGATGATGCCGAAGAGCCAGCCCCGCTCGGCGAACCAGCTCGCCTCCGGGCCGCCGGTCACCTGGACGAACTGCACGAAGGCCTGATTCGACTGGAACATATTGCCGATACCGAGACAGCCGATCACGATGCCCAGCGCGTAGAAGCTGCCGATGGCCTTGCCGGCGCGCCGCGAGTAGCGCTCTTCGATGCCCTTCTGCAGGTAGTACATGGGGCCGCCGGAAACCGAGCCGTCCGGGTGGTGATCGCGATGCAGCACGGCGAGCGTGCACTCGACGAGCTTGGTGGTCATGCCGAGTACGCCCGCCACGATCATCCAGAAGGTGGCGCCGGGACCGCCGAGGGAGATGGCGATGGCGACGCCGCCGATGTTGCCGATGCCGACGGTGCCCGAGACCGCGGTGCAAAGTGCCTGAAAGTGGCTGACCTCGCCGGGCGCGCGCGCATCGTCGTAGTCGCCGCGCACGATGCGGATGGCGTGGGCGAAGCCGCGAATCGAGATGAAGCGAAAGTAGAGAGTGAAGAAGAGGCCGCCGCCGATCAGCCATGCCACCACGAGCGGAATCTTCGCACCGAGAACGTCCACCTTGAAGAAGACCACCGAGGCGAAAGCGTCGGTGAGCGGGCGCACAGCAGCGTCGATCTGCTCGTCGATGCCCGCCGTCGCGGGCAGCGCGAGCAGGGTGCCAGCGAGTGCGGCGAGGAGGACCGCCGAAACGTGTTGGCGGGTGCTTCGGGTCAACGGGCGGTTGCATCCGCCGGGAGCACCTTCAGGAGGGCCTCCTCGAGTGTGCGTGCGATGAGGTCGGCTTCTTCTTCCAGGAGAATCAGAGGCGGCGCCAGGATGAGGACGTTCGAGAGTCCTGGCGTCGCATTGGTGGTGCGCCCGATGATGAGTCCATGCTCCGCGCAGCGCTGGGCGATGCTCGTGAGTGTCTCCGCCTCCATCGGCTCGCGGGTCGCGCGATCGGCGACCAGCTCGATGCCGAGCAGCAATCCTTTTCCGCGCACGTCGCCGACGTTCGGCTGCTCGAGAAGCGGCTGCAGCTTCGTCAGCAAGCGTTCGCCCATGGCGGCGGCGTTCTCTTCCAGCCGTTCGCGCTCCAGGATCTCGATATTGCGCAGCGCCACCGCCGTCGAGACCGGGTGCCCCGCGTAGGTATTGATATGCCGGAAGTGATCGAGCCCACCTGCTGCACCGCCGAAAGCCGCGAAAATCTCATTGCGCGCCACCGTGGCGCCAAGCGGCACGTAGCCGCTGGCGATGCCTTTGGCGAACGTGATGATGTCTGGCTGGACGCCCGCCCGCTGGTGCGCGAAGCGGGCGCCGGTGCGGCAGAAGCCCGTCACGACCTCGTCGAGGATCAACAGGACGCCGTGGCGCGTGCAGATCTCCCGCACCCGCGGCAGGTAGTCGTCCGGGGGCAGCAGCACGCCGCCGCCAGCAATGATCGGCTCCATGATGAAGGCGGCGACGCTGTCGGCACCCTCGTGCAAGATCGTCTGCTCGAGCGCCTCGGCGCAGTCGGCGCTCTGGCGGTAGCTGTCTGGCGCCTCGGTGAAGACGAAACCCGGCACCAGCGGCTCGTAGCCGAGGCGTCGCTCGGCTTGGCCCGTGGCGGAGAGCGCGCCGAGGGTGTTGCCGTGGTAGCCGCGGTAGCGCGCGATGATCTTGTGACGTCCGGCGCCCCCGGTCTGCGCGTGATACTGCCTCGCGATCTTGAACGCCGCCTCGTTGGCCTCGGAGCCGCTGTTCGAGAAATAGACCTTGCCCGGGTAGCCGAGCCACTCGACGATCTTCGCCGCCAGTCGGATCGCGGGCTCGTGGCTCATGGTGAGCGGCGAGTAGGCGAGCTTCGCCATCTGCTCCCGCGCCACGTCGGCGAGTTCCGCACGGCCGTGGCCCACGTTCACGCACCAGAGCCCCGACACGCCGTCGAGCCAGCGGTTGCCCTCTGCGTCGTAGACGAAGCAGCCCTCGCCGCGCTCGATGCGCCGCGGCGCGGCGGCCAGGCCCTGGTGCTGGAGCATGGGGTGCCACAGGCACTCGAGGTCGAGTGCACCGAGGTCGCGATCCGATTGGCTCATCGGTGGCTCCTTCGCTGCGGTTGCCCGGCACCCTTTCGGCGCGCCAGTGTATCATCGCCTTTCCCGAGGGGCTGGAAGCAGGCAGCTGGGAGGAGCGAGCATGAGGATCAGTGCGAGTGAGGCATTCGTCGAGACCCTGGTGGCGCATGGTGTGACCGATGTGTTCGGCATTGTGGGCTCTGCCTATATGGATGCTTTGGATCTCTTCCCGGGTGCCGGCATCCGATTCGTTTCGGTGGCCCACGAGCAGAACGCGGCGCACATGGCAGATGGCTACGCCCGCATAACGGGCCGCCACGGTGTGTGCGTCGGTCAGAATGGGCCCGGCATCACGAATTTCGTCACCGCCATCGCGGCCGCCTACTGGGCGCATTCGCCGGTGGTGGCGATCACGCCGGAAACCGGCAGCATGGGCATGGGGCTGGGCGGTTTTCAGGAGACGGATCAGCTTCCGATCTTCTCGAAGATCACGAAGTATCAGGCGCATGTGAGTCGCCCGGAGCGGATCGCGGAGCTCACGCACCGCGCGTTCTCGATCGCGCAGCTCGAGCGCGGCCCCACCCAGGTCAACATCCCGCGCGATCATTTCTACGGCGAGTTCGAAGCGGAGATTGCGCAGCCGGCGCCAATCGAGCGCTCCGCCGGTGGCAGCGAGAGCCTGGAAGCTGCCGCCGCGCTGCTGGCAAACGCGCGCTTTCCGGTGATCTTGAGCGGCGGTGGCGTCGTCATGGCCGGCGGCGGTGCGGAAGCCATTGCTCTGGCCGAGTTCCTGTCGGCTCCGGTCATCACCAGCTACCTCCACAACGACGCGTTCCCGGCGAGCCATCAGCTCATGTGTGGCTCCATCGGCTATCAGGGGTCGAAGGCTGCCATGCGCATCGTCGAGCAGGCGGACGTGGTGTTGGCGCTGGGCTCGCGGCTGGGCCCCTTCGGCACGCTCCCGCAGTACGGCATGGAGTACTGGCCCTCCAACGCGAAGATCATCCAGATCGACACGAACGCGCGCTCGTTGGGTCTGGTGCGCTCCTTCGAGGTGGGTATCTGCGGCGATGCGAAGGCGGCTGCGGCCGAGATCCTGCGGCGGCTGCAGCAGCCGGATCGCAAGCTTCCGGTGCTCGACGCCGCGGACGCGCGCCGCGGCGAGATCGCGTCGCAGAAGCGGAGTTGGGAGGCGGAGCTCGACGGGATGTCCTCGAGCGACGAGTCGCCCATGGCGCCCCGCCGCTGTCTGCGTGAGCTCGAGAAGGCGCTGCCCGCGAATGCCATGGTGGCGACCGACATCGGCAACATCTGTTCTGTTGCCAACAGCTACCTGCGCTTCGAGCAGCCGCATAGCTTTCTCGCACCCATGAGCTTCGGTAACTGCGGCTATGCCTTCCCGACGGCGATGGGCGCCAAGGTGGCGGCGCCAGAGCGCCCGTCGGTGGCCTACGTCGGGGACGGAGCCTGGGGCATGAGCCTCACCGAGGTCATGACCTGCGTGCGGGAGGACATTCCCGTCACCGCCGTCGTCTTCAACAACGGCCAGTGGGGCGCGGAGAAGCGCAACCAGATCGACTTCTACGACAATCGCTTCCTGGGAACGAATCTCGCCAATCCGAGCTTCGCGGAGATCGCCACGGCGATGGGGGCGCGGGGGATGCGCGTGGACGCCGCCGACCAGGTGGGCGACGCGCTGCGCGAGGCCACGGCCTCCGATCGCGCGACGGTGCTCGAGATCATGGTTTCCCAGGAGCTCGGAGAGCCCTTCCGCCGCGATGCGCTCAACAAGCCTGTGCGCCTGCTCGAGAAGTACAAGGCCTTCGGAGCGAAGTGAACCACGGGGGGTGGCGGGAGCCACCGCAGGGGCGATGCCATGTGGCGAAGAATCGGAGTCGCGGTCGCTGGTGCGGCCGTCCTTCTCGCGCTGCTCGCCTACGCGTCCCTACGAGACAACCCGGCTCGGCCAGCGATCGGTGAGCGCAGGGCCGTCGTCTCCGGCGGTGCCGAGATCGAGTACTTCGTCAGCGGTCGCGGAGGCTCGTTCCCGGTTGCGCTGGTGGCGAGCTGGGGCCGTTCCGCGTCCGACTTCAACGAGCTCGTTTCGGCGTTGAATCGCGCGGGCTTCGCCACCCTCGCGATCCAGCACCGGGGCGTCGATGGGTCCACGCTTCCATCGCTGCGACCTAGCCTGCACACCTACGCGGCTGACCTGGCCGCAGCGGTCGAGGCCGAAGGGATCGGGGGAGAGATTGCCGTGATTGGGCACGCGTATGGCAACCGCGTCGCGCGCACTTTTGCGACGGATTTCCCGGAGCGAGTCGCGGGTGTCGTGCTGCTCGCTGCCGGGGGGAGTGCGCCGCCGCCGGCAGAAATCCAGCCCGCCATGCCGAGGGCGCTGTTGCAGGTCTGGCCGGAGACCACGCGAGCCCAGGCGATTCGGGCGGCGTTCTTCGCGGAAGGGAACCCGGTGCCCGAGTATTGGATGAGCGGCTGGTACCCCCTCGCCGGTATCGCGCAGGGTCGGGCGAGCGCCGCCACACCCTACGAGGAGTGGGGCGCGGGGGGCAGCGCCAGGATGCTGATCCTGGAGCCTCGCGACGACGCGCTGGCCAGGGGTGCGGGCGAGCGACTGCGCGCGCGCTTCCCCTCTCGCGTGGAACTCGAGATCATCGAGGGGGCCGGCCACGCTCTGCTGCCCGAGCAGCCCGCGGCACTGAGTCGCGCCGTCCTTCCATTTCTCGTCTCGTTGGAGCGTGCGGCGGGCCGGGGGCCGGGCTCCTAGCCGATTGGCGTCGCGGATGTCAGCGCACGGATCAGCGTCGCGCTCACCGCGCCCACGGTCAGGGCCGCAGCGAACCCGACCGCCAGCGGACGCAGTCCGAGGGTTCGCAGACGCGTCAGGTCGGTGCCGAGGCCCACGGCCGCCATGGCCAGGGTCAGGCACCAGGCCGAAGCCGCGATGCCCAACTCGACGCCTCGCGTCCAGACGGCGTCACCTAGCAGGCCGCCGAAGGGCTCGCTGCCGAGATCGCCGAGGGTGCGCAGCAGTGCCAGCGCCAGGAATCCAAAGACGAAGAACGGAACTGCTTGCCGCAGCGACGGGCGACCGCTCGCCGTGTCCGCGTCACTTCGGCGGTGGTAGAGGAACGCCATGCCCGGGATCACCAGGATCATGAAGACGTTGCGCAGCAACTTCGTGACCATCGCCGCGTCGAGGGCCTCGGCGGCGCCGAATTGCTGCCGGTAGAGAAGCCCCGCGCCGGCGACCTGAGCCGTGTCGTGGATGGCCGTTCCGAGGAACAGACCGGCGCGCATCGGATCTCCGTCGAAGAGGACGTGCGAGAGAAACGGATGGACGCCGAGTGCCAGCAGTCCGAACAAGGTCACGCAGCCGACGGCGTAGCTCACCTCGTCCTCGCGGGCGCCGATGGCGGGCGCCGTTGCGACGATGGCGCTGTTGCCACAGATGGCGGTGCCGACTGCCACGAGGGTGCCAAGTCGCGCGGGAAGGCCCAGCAGCCGGTTGATCAGGCTGACGCCGACCAGCGCGGTCAGGATCGACGCGGTGACGATCGGCAGCGCCGTGAGGCCGATCGAGCCGACCGTCGCCAGGCTGAGTCGCAGGCCCAGCAGCGCGACACCGATGCGCAGCACCCGTTGTAGGCACAGCCGCAGCCCCGGCTGGTATGACTCCGGCAGCCCGATGGCGTTGCGGATCAACAGTCCGAGCAGGATGGCGACCAGGATCGGGCTGACGGGCGTGCCGCCGACACCCAGTACATCGGTTCCGATCAGGTCTGCGAGCTCGCGTCCCGCCAGTGCCAACAGCCCGGCGATCACGATCCCGGGCATTACGCTGGCGGCGTGATCGAACCACTCCTGAGCGGTGCGTTGCCACGCCGAAGAGCCCGGCAGGTGGACCGGGTCGACCCATTCGGGCAGCCCTTCCATCGAGCCGGTGTGCCGGAACAGCTCCGGATTCGGATGCCGGGCGTCACGGCTCACCGCACGGACTTCCGCCATGATCTTCCTCCTCGCGCTCCCGGGGGAAAATAGTCCCTTAGAACCGAGAAAAAGTCCCAAAAAACCCTTCGAATCCGGATGATATTGGGATATTTTATTGCAATAATGGGTATCTATGGATGAGATTCCTTCTCTCGATGTGATCGATCGAGCGATCCTCACCGAGCTGCAGTCCGATGCGTCCCGCTCGATTCAGCAGATCGCCGAGGTGGTGGGGCTGTCTCAGAACCCCTGCTGGCGCCGTATTCGCCGGCTCGAAGCCGATGGTGTGATTCGCGCGCGCGTCGCATTGGTCGATCCGCGCAAGGTCGACAAGGCGCTCACGGTGTTCGTCAACGTGCGGACGAACCAGCAC
The DNA here is from genome assembly GCA_019310965.1 of Deltaproteobacteria bacterium. Taxonomy (GTDB): domain Bacteria; phylum Myxococcota_A; class UBA9160; order UBA9160; family SMWR01. Next base: position 108,201 of record JAFDDG010000001.1, on the reverse strand, counting down.
AACCAGGCGTGGCTGGATCGATTCGCAGAGCGCGTGCGTGCGATCCCCGAGGTGGTCGAGTTCTATCGCATGAGTGGCGAGGTCGACTACCTGCTGAAGATCCTGGCTGCAGATGTTGCAGAGTACGACGCCATCTACAAGCGATTGATCGAAACCGCCGAGCTGCACGACATCAGCTCGAGCTTTGCGATGGAGCAGATCAAGTTCACGACCGAGGTTCCAGTAGGAGCATTGCATGAGTGACGTGGAGGCCAGTCTGACGCTCGGAGCCATCTTCTACGATGGATTCGAGCTTCTCGACGTCTACGGTCCGCTCGAGATGTTCGCCTGTGTGGGTCCGCAGCTCTCGGTGGTTTCCGTGGCCGAGCGAGCGGGGCCGGTGTCACCGCTGAAGGGGCCCGCGACGCTCGCCGAGTACGGCTTCGACGATTGCCCGGATCTCGATCTCATCTTGCTGCCCGGCGGCCTGGGTTCGAGGGTCGAGGTCGAGAACGAGAAGTTGCTCGACTTTCTGCGCGAGCGAGCACCCGCAGCACGCATCACCATGTCCGTGTGTACGGGCTCGGCTCTGCTCGCCAAGGCCGGTCTCCTCGACGGCCTGCGCGCTACGAGCAACAAGCTGTTCTTCGATTTTGCCGTGCAGCAGAGTGACCGCGTCGAGTGGGTCGAGGCGGCGCGCTGGGTCGATGCGGGCGCGCTGGTGACGTCGTCTGGCGTCTCCGCCGGCATGGACATGGCGCTGGCCGTGATCGAGCGACTCTTCTCGAAGGAACTCGCGGAGCGCATTGCCGAGCTCACGGAATACGAGCGCCACACCGACGCTTCGCGCGACCCGTTCGTACGCTGTCTCAACGCCGCGCTGCCGAAGGGCTGAGGCGTTTCGAGGCTAGGGGCAGCCCTCGCCTTCGACCCCCGCAGCCCAGGCGACCGCGCCCTCCAGCAACGCCCGGTGCTCGTCCGTCGCGTATGCCTCGGTGCTGTGCCCCAGCGCGGAGTAGAGCGCGCGGCCTTTGCCGACACAGCGCGACCAGACGACCGGGTGGTCGCCCATGCGCAGGTCTTTCTCGCCGCCGAACATCCTGGCGAACGGCTGGTAGCTCGTCTCGTCGATGCTGAGGATCACGTGGAAGCCCCTGGCGCGTGCGCTCTCCTGCCACGAGTACCACTCTTCGCGGTGGCTGAAGTCGGCGGGCAGCTTCGCGGCGGCGGGATGGGAGGCGTCTTCGACCACCACCCGGGCTTCCTGGAACTGCGGGCCCATGATGTGTGCGATGAAGAGCCCGCCGATCAGGCTGTCCTGGTACCAGCGCCAGTCCTCGTGCGAACCGTCGCCGGCAGAGTGCGTCCCGACCCAGCCGCCGCCTGCCTCGAGCCACGTCTGGAACGCGCTCTCCTGTGCAGCGTCGAGCGTGTCGCCGCTGGCATTGTGGAACACCACGGCCGCGAAGCGGGCCAGCTGATCGGCGTTGAAGACGGCGCCGTTCTCGGTGTGAAAGAAGCCCCAGCCGCGGCGTTCCGAGATCTCCTGCAGCAACGAGACGCCCGCTGCGATGCCGTCTTCGTGCCGGAACGAGTTGGTCTTGGTGAAGACGAGAACGGCCGGCCGCGCGAGCTGTGCTGGGAGCTCCGGCGCGACGCGATCGTGTGCGCGCGAGGGAAACAGGATGTTCCAGGCGCCGACATACCAGGCCAACGCCAGTCCGGCGGCGGCGCCTGCTCCCAGCAGCGCGAGCAGACCGATCAGGATGCGACGGACGAGGGTCATGCCAGCTCCTTGCTGCCGTCAGCATACGCCTGCGGGTCGGGTGCTGGGGTGCGGATCAAGGCGAGCAGCGCGCAGCTGACTGCGAACGCCAGGCTGAATCCGAGCAGTGCGATGACGTAGCTGCCAGTGGTGTCGCGAACGGCGCCGGCCACCACCGGCGCCGCGGCTCCGAACGGCAGCATCACCAGGCCGGCGAGGCCCATCACGCTTCCGAACGACGGCGCGCCAAAGAGGCGGCCGATGTAGGCGGCGTAGACGGGGAGGAGTCCGCCACTCGCGGCGCCGAACAGCACGACGGCGACGCTGAAGAGCGGATCGGCGGGCACCGATCCGAGCAACAGCAACGCCAGGCCCTGGCCGGCGACGCACACCCACAGCAGACCGCGATTTCCGAGGCGGTCGGCGAGGGCGCCGAAGAGCAGCGTCGTGATCGCACCGGCCGCGGAAGAGGCCCCGATGAGGACGGACATCCGCTGGCCCGTATGGCCCAGGTCTTCGCCGAAGCGCGGCACGTTGGCACTCCAACCGGCGCCGAGGCCGAACACGATGCCGATCGCGAGCGCCAGAGCCCAGAAATTTCGGCTGTGCAAGATCTCCCGTGGCGAAAGCTCGCGGCTACTCAGCCCCGGGACGGGGATCGCGGTTTCGTCCGTCTCGCCGTCGACGCGTTGTCCGATCTCCCCCGGTGTGTTGCGAATGATGGCGAGAGCGAGCGGCGCGATGAGTGCCGAGATGCCGGCGAAGACCTGCAGCGTTGCGCGCCAGCCGATGGCGTCGAGCAGCCAGCCGATGAGCGGTGTGAGCAGGGCGCCGCCGACCAACGGGCCCGTCGAGGCCACGCCGACGGCGATGCCGCGCTTGCGATCGAACCACTTCGCGATCACGGTCGTTGCCGGCAGCGGGCCGGCCAGCGTGACGCCGGACGCCACGCCGAGGCCGAACAGCGCGCCGAGCTGCCAAAGCTCGGTCGCGAGGGACATGGTGAAGAAGCACGCCGCCATCACCAGAGACCCGCAAGCCATCACGGCGCGAATCGATCCGCGGTCCACGAGTCGGCCGACGACGCCACCCACTGCGGTCATGGCCACGGTGAAGAGGCCGAGCCCCGCCGCCACCTGGGCGATCGACGCCCCGAACTCCTCGACGAGCGGGGTGGTGAAGAAGCCGAAGGGAATGATGGTGAGCCCGATCGTGATGGCCTGGGCGATCAAGCCCACGCCGACGATCCACCAGCCGCGGAAGGGTGTGCCCGCTCGGTCGGGGGCTGCAGTGCGGTGCGGAGGAGGTGTCATCGGCTCATAGCAGGGTGCGCCCGACGAGGTATCCGAGGTAGAGCCCGAGCAGCAGCGTGGCCTCGGCTCGAATGATCGTGCGGCCCTGGCTGATCGACGTGAGCCACAGCAGCCCCGATAGGCAGATCACCACGAAGAGGTCCGCGATGCCGCCGTCGGGCACGGGGATGTCCGCCAGCGTTGCGGTGGTGCCCAGCACGATCAGCAGGTTGAAGATGTTCGAACCGACCACATTGCCCACGGCCATGTCCGGGTACCCGCGCATGCTGGCGATGACCGATGCGGATAGCTCGGGCAGGCTGGTGCCGATGGCGACGAGGGTGAGCCCGATGATCGTCTGGGAGACGCCCAGCGCCCGCGCCACTGCCTCGGCACCCTCCACCGTCACAGAGCCGCCCGCCGCGAGCGCTGCGAGCCCTGCGGCGGTCAACAGCAGACTGACGGGCATCGAGTAGCGGGGGGGCTCTTCCGCCGGCCCCACCTCGAAGGTCGCGACGTCGCTGCTGCGTTGCCGGACGAGATCGCGCAGCGTGTAGTAGGCGAAGACGCTGAAGAGCAGCAGCAAGACGACGCCGTCGCCGCGGGTGAACGCCCCGGGCGAGTCTTCCAGGACCCAGTCGAGGCCGAGGGCTGCCGCGACCAGAGTCGCGAGCATCATCATCGGCACCTCGCGGTCGATCACCACGTTCCTGATGCGCAGTGGACCGACCAGCGCAGTGATCGCGATGATCAGGCCGATGTTGGCCATGTTCGAGCCGAAGATGTTTCCGAAGGAGAGCTCGGTGTTGCCGTGCAAAGCGGCGGTGACGTTCACGAAAAGCTCGGGGGTGCTGGTGCCGAATGCCACGACGGTGAGTCCGATCGCCAGCGGCGACACGCCGAAGCGCGAGGCCAGGGACGACGCGCCGCGGACCATCAGCTCTCCGCCGCCGACCAGCAGACTCAGGCCGGCAAGGGTGATCAGCAGGTCGGTGAGCAAGGGCGCTCCGGATCGGTGTGGGACCAGAGGGCGCAGCCTACGCCACATCCAGCAGGTTGCGGAAACCGCGCCCAACGCTTTTTCGATTTACAATACGCTCCGTATCGTATATGGTCTTTGTTGCCGGTTCCCACCGGGGCCGCGTCTCGCGCCGGGGGTCCCATCCATCAGGAGGAAGCCCCGTGGACTTCGATCTCTCCCCCGAAGAACAGAAGTTTTCCGACGAAGTGGAGCAGTGGCTGGTCGAGCATCACGACCCCGTCGTGATGGATCACCATCGCGAGAACTTCTCGCAACTCTCGGATACTCCCGAGCGTCGTGCATTCATGAAGAAGCTCGCCGACAAGGGTTGGCTGGGAATGTCGTGGCCCAAGGAATACGGGGGCCAGGAGATCGAGGGTGTCTATGAGTTCATCCTCAACGAGGCGCTGTCGAAGCACGCGGCACCCCAGATCGGCAAGGGCGTCGGCATCATCGGCAAGACGCTGATCCGCCACGGCAGCGACAAGCTCAAGCAGGAGTTCCTGCCCAAGATCCTGACTGCGGATGTCGAGTTCGCCGTCGGCTACAGCGAGCCCCAGGCCGGGTCGGATGCGGCGAACATGCAGCTCAAGGCCGAGAAGGTCGAGGGTGGCTGGAAGCTCAACGGCCAGAAGATGTGGACCACGTCCGCCCACTTCGCGGACTGGTACTGGGTGGGTGCCCGCACCGACCCGGACAAGAAGAAGCACGACGGCCTGTCTCTCTTTCTCATCCCGATGGACCATCCGGGCCTCGAGGTGCAGAGCCTGCCGACGATCGGCAAGGACACCACGAACCAGGTGTTCTTCGAGGACGTGTTCGTGCCGGACGATTACCTGGTGGGTGAGCGCGGCCGGGGCTTCCATATGATCTCGGAGGCTCTCGATCTCGAGCGTTTCACGATGTTCACGCTCTCGCCCATCACGAACCGCACCGACCTTCTCGTCGACTGGGTCAAGCAGGCCAAGCGCGACGGCAAGCCGCTCAAGGACGATCCGCAGACCCGCAAGACGATCGCCAACATCGCGACCGATACCGCGGTCGCGAAGGCGCTCAGCACCCGCTTCATCTGCGCGGCGATGAAGGGAGGCAAGCCCCCGACCATCCAGTCTTCGCAGTACAAGCTCTTCACGACGACGCTCTCGCAGCGCGTCTGCGACGAGGCGCTCGACATCAGCAGCGCTGCGGGCACGATCCGCGAAGGCCAGGAGCTGGCTCCGCTGCTCGGCCGCTTCGAGGGTGCCTACCGCGCGACGATGAACGAGACCGTTGGCGGAGGTGCGTCGGAAATCCAGAAGAACATCATCGCCCGGCGTCACCTCGGGCTCCCGAAGAACTTCTAGCCGGGCCCCGAGGCCACAGGAGAATCCAACATGGATCTCGAATTCAGCGAAGAGCAAGAAGCCATCCGTGACATGACCCGGGCACTGCTCGAGGAACACTCGAGCGTAGAGATCGTCCGCCAGATGGAGGACGATCCGAAGGGCTACCCGGACGCGCTCTGGAAGCAGATGGCCGAATCAGGTCTCGTCGGCGCGCTCGTCCCTGAGAGCTACGGCGGCGGCGGGCTCACGCTTCTGGATGCGGCGCTCATCTACGAAGAGATCGGCCGCGCCATGGCGCCGGTGCCGCACTTCGTGAGCGGAGTGATCAGCGCCGGGCTGCTCCTCGAGGCGGGCAGCGAGGCCCAGAAGGACGAGTGGTTGCCGAAGATCGCGAGCGGCGACGCCATCCTGACGCCGGCCTGGCTCGAGCCCGAGCGAGGCTACGGCGAGGAGGGCGTGCAGGCGACGGCGACCGCGGACGGTGGCGAAGTGGTGCTCTCTGGCACGAAGCTCCACGTCAACTATGCAGGCGCGGCCGATCGGCTGATCGTTCTGGCGCGCGGCGACGCCGGGGTAGATCTCTTCCTGGTCGATCCGTCGTCGTCGGGAGTGACGCTCACGCACTATCTCTCGCAGTCCGCCGAGCCGCATTACAAGGTCGAGCTCGACGGGGTGCGGGTGCCGGCCGATGCGCGCATCGGTGGCGCCGGCACGGGTTGGGCCAGCTACGGCACGGTGCTGCACCAGGGCATCATCCTGCTCGCCGCCCAGGCGATCGGAGGCGCCGCGCGCTGTCTCGAGGAGACCGTCGACTACGCGAACACCCGCGTTCAGTTCGACAAGCCCCTCGGCGCTTTCCAGGCGCTGGCCCACTACATGGCGGACGCCTCGACCAGGATCGACGGGGGTCGGGTGCTGGTGCACGAGGCGGCTTGGAATGCGGCGCAGGGCCGCTCCATCGCACGCTTTGCACCGATGGCGAAGCTCTTCTGCTGCACCGCGTATCAGGAGACGACGCGTGCGTGCGCGCAGATCTGGGGCGGCGTTGCCTTCACCATCGAGTACGACACCCAGATGTTCTTCCGCCGCGCCAAGGAGCTCCAGCTCTCCTGGTGGGACGTCCCCTACCTCGAAGAGCTCGTCGCGAAAGACGTGCTCGACGGCTAGTTCCAGCGGGCGTCCCCGTTTGAATCCCCGTTTGGAAGATCTGTCTAGGCGACGGGTACGGCGGTAACGGTGCTGGCCCCTGTCGCGACCAGTCGCTCGCCGCGCCAGACCTGGCTCTGGCCGGTGGCGATGCCGCGATTCGCCGCGACGATGCGGGTGCGGCTGTCGAGCCAGCCGCCGGGTACGTCGAGATCGTGGAACCACACCGCGATGTCCACGCTCAGCAGCACGGCGGACATGGTGCCTTCCGACTCGCCGTAGGTTCGCCAGGTGGCCGGCCCGACGAAATTGTCGACACACATCACTGCAGCCAGCGCGATTTCTCCCGACTTTGCAGGCCAGCGGTTCGCCAGCGTTCCGGGCGGAAGAAGGTCGCATTCGACGGCCTCCTCGAAACCCGTGTACACCATGTGAGCCGGCGGCTCCTGTCCCGCGTTGGTGAGGAGCTCGTGGACCGGCCGCGTGGCACCGACCGGCGGCGGAGCATCGAGGCCTTGGGAGGTGTACGGCTCATGCCGCCCCTCGCCGAACTGGATCGAGAATGTGGCGAGAAGCCGGTCGTCATCCCACAGCCGCACATTGTGCGATTCGAGTCGTCTGCCCTCGTGTTCTCGCTCGTGGTCGATGCGGACACCCTTCCCGACGGGCGTCGCCCGGAAATAGCGTCCGAGCAGCGAGATCGCCTGGGGCTGACCGCTCTCCCGGCTCGCGATGCGCAGCGCCGCCGCGCAGAGAAAGCCACCGAAAGCGGTCTGGGGCAGGCCGGCCCATTTGTCCGGCACCACCAGCATGCCGTCGCGGTAGGCCTCGTCGATATCGCTCCCGACGTCCATCGCTGCGCCCGCCTCGCTAACGCGCCGCCGGCGAGGCAGCCTCCGCGTCGCGTGCGAATACGCTGTGGCCGCGGGCGAAGGTTTCGAGCACGTCGATTTCGCCGATCTCGTCCGCTGCCACCTCGCGCGGATCCCGCGCCAGCACCACCAGGTCGGCCTGCTTGCCCGGTGAGATCGAACCCTTCCGGCCCTCTTCGAAGTAGGCGTAGGCGGCGCCGAGGGTCACGCCGTAGAGCGCTTCCTCGACGCTCGCGCGTTGTTGCGAACCGAGGACCGAGCCGCTGCGCGTGGTGCGGGTCACCGCAATCTCGAGCAGCTGCATCACGTCGGGTGGCACCACCGGGGCGTCGTTGTGGATGGTGTAGGGCATTCCGCGGTCGATCGTCGAGCGCAGCGGGCTGATGCGCGAGGCTCGTGCGTCGCCAAACGAGAGACGATGCCAGTCCCCCCAGAAGAACGGGTGTGCGGCGAAAAAGGAAGGCACGATGCCGAGCTGTTGCATCGCGTCGAGCTGGTCTTCGCGGGTGAGCTGCGCGTGGATCGTGACGGAACGGTGATCGGGTCGCTCGTCTCCCAGGGCCTCCGCCACGCCCTCGATCATCAGATCGATGGCGGCGTCGCCATTGGCGTGCGCCAGCACCGGAATGCCAGCGCGGAGCATGCGCGCCACCTGTGCCTTGTAGTGGGCCGGATCGATGCTCGGGTACGCAACGTAGTCGGCGGGGGCACCCGGTGGGCCCTCGATGTAGGGCTCGGTCAGCCAGGCCGTGCGTCCCTGGGGCGATCCGTCGAGCGTGAACTTGACGCCCGCGACCCGAACCCCGTTCTCGTATTCGCGGCTATGGCCGATCGCCTCGATCGGTGCATCCAGAGGCATCGCGTTGACATGCACGAACGCAGCCACGTCGAGCGGCAAGGGTGCGTGGGTGGCGATGGCACGCAGGCCTCCCACGAACTCTACAGCCGACGCCCCATCCTGGACCGTGGTGATGCCGTAGCTCGCGTGGTAAGCGAGGGCGCGCTGCAGCTCTGCCGGGAAAGCCTCGGCGGCGCCCTGCCCCATGACGGTGGCCAGCACCGCAAGGGCCGCCGTTTCTTCGAGCACGCCGTTGGGCTCGCGCGTGCCCGCCCGGCGTCGGATCACGCCACCCGCCGGGTCCGGAGACTCCGAGGTCAAGCCGACCTCGGCGAGTGCGGCGGAATTGAGCGCCACCAGATGTCCGGATATGTGCATCAGCCCGACCGGATGCCGCGTGGAGACGCGATCGAGGTCGTCCCGCGTCGGATGTCTGCGTTCGGCCAGCAGCGAATCGTCGTAACCGAAGCCGAACAGCCATTCGCCCGCCGGCACGTCGCGCTCGCTGATCCGCTCTTCGAGCGCGGTCACGATGTCGTCGATGCGCTCCACCGGTCCGACCGGCGGTGGGGCGAGGTTGACGAGGTCGAGGGTGCGCATCACCAGCGCCAGGTGGCCGTGTGCGTCGATGAAGCCGGGTGTCAGCGCGCGCTCTTCCAGCTCGACGACGCGCGTGTTGGCTCCGACGTAGGCGCGCACTTCTTCTCGCGAACCGACGGCGACGATGTCATTGCCGCGAACCGCGACGCCGCGCGCGTCGGGGTTGGACGGGTCGACGGTCAGGATGTGCTCGCCGAAGAACACGAGGTCTGCGGGCGCGCTGGGGCTCTCGCCCGGTGAGCTGCCGCAAGCCAGCAGCCAGAGCGCGAGGCAGGTGGGGACGAAGCGTGTGACGAGCATGCTGCGAGGCGTCCTCCGTGGGGACGGCAAGGAGGGCCGCCGAGCGCCACCCTGACGCCTTCTGCGTCGCCTGGCAAGCCTGGGGGAGGTGCCGGAAACTCCGCTGTGTCACGGGCTCTCCTGGCGAGAGCGGGGCCCGATCGGGTCTGGGGCGGTGGTGGAGCGAGATGCACGGCGAGATCGACGCGATCTTCTTCGACAACGACGGTGTGCTGGTCGATACGGAGCCGCTCTTCCTGCAGGCGAGTCAGGAGCTCTTCGCCTCGGTGTCGCTCGAGATCGACCTGGACGAGTATCGCGACATCTCCTTGCGTCAGGGTCGCAGCATCATGGATCTCTTCGCGGAGCGCGGCGCCAGTCCGGCAGCCGTCGAGGAGCTGCGCGAGCGTCGCAACGCCCGCTATGCGGAGCTCATCGAGCAGGGTGTGGCCGTCTGCGATGCGGTTCCGGAGGTGCTGGCACGGCTTCACGGTGTGCTGCCGATGGCGATCGTCACCAGCTCCTACCGTTATCACTTCGAGCTGACCCACCGGCAGACGGGCTTCTTGCGCTACTTCGAGTTTTCGCTGGCCAACGGCGACTACGAACGGCACAAGCCCCATCCGGAGCCCTACCTGAGGGCGGCGGAGCGGCTCGGCGTTGCCCCGGCGCGCTGTCTCGTGGTGGAGGACTCGGAGCGCGGGTTGCGGGCTGCCGCTGCGGCGGGCATGCGCTGCGTCGTGGTGCCGACGGAGCTTACCGCGGCGAGTGATTTTTCGGCCGCCCAGCGTGTCCTCGGGAGTTTGTCGGAGTTGCCGCCTCTATTAGACGAATAGGGCCGCGTCTCGGGATCGCCTGAGCCCCCCGGTGGTGCCCGTGACATATACTCGGCCGGCCGTGAGCGCCGCCTCCCCCACGCTTCGCGATCGCATCGAAGACGGCTTCGGTGCGTGGACGCATCTCGTCTGGCGCCGCCACTGGCTCTTCGCCGGATTGATGTTCGCCATCGCCGCGGGCCTCGCCACGCGCATCCCGGACATCGAGGTCAAGACGGCGACCGAGGACTTCCTCTTCGAGGCCGATCCCGTGCGCACCGCGTACGACGCGTTTCGCGAGAAATTCGGCCAGGACCAGATCGTGATGCTCGTGATCTCGCCGCCGGAGATCTTTGATGTGGGCTTCCTCGAGAAGCTGCGTGGGTTCCACGAAGATCTGGAGAACGAGGTTCCCTACCTGGAAGACCTGACGAGTCTCGTGAACGTGCGCTCGGTCTATGGGCGTGGCGACGAGCTCGTCGTAGAGGATCTGCTCGAGGAGATGCCCGCCACGCCGGAGGCGCTCTCCGCCCTGCGGGAGCGCGTGCTCTCGACGCCATCCTATAAGAAGACCGGGCTCATTTCGGAGGACGGGCGTTCTACCGCGATTCTGCTCGAAGCCGCGACGTACTCGTCTCTGGGCGACGAGCTGGATGAGTTTGGCGGCTTCGATGCCGACATCGCATCGCCGTCGCCCCGCAAGCGACCCTTCCTGACCGGCCCCGAGAACAGCGAGCTGATCGAAGCCATCAAGCGCGTGGCGGCGCGTTACGACGCGCCGGACTTCGAGATCTTGTTCGGGGGTGGCACGATGATGACCCACGAGTTCAGCGTGTCGATGGCGCACGATGTCCCCCGCTTCTTCGGCGGCGCCTTGCTCGCAATCGCTGGGTTGTTGTTGCTGCTCTTCCGGAGGTTTTCTCCGGTCTTCCTATGCGTGCTGGTCGTCGTTCCGGCGGTATTGGCGACGTTCGGCCTGGCCGCAGTCTTCGGCATCCCCTTCAGCGTCACGTCGCAGCTGTTGCCGTCCTTCCTGCTGGCAGTGGGAGTCAGCCACACGGTGCACATCGTCACGATCTTCTTGCGTCGTCTGGGGGAGGGCGTCGAACGCCTGGACGCCCTCGAGTACGCAATGCGCCACTCGGGCCTGCCGATCGTGATGACGGCCGTGACCACAGCGACCGGAATGCTCTCCTTCCTGGTGGCGCAGATGAAGCCGATCGTGGAGATGGGTCTGCTCGCCGCACTCGGTGCGGTCGTCGCACTCATCTACGCGCTCGTGCTCCTGCCGGCTCTGCTCGCCTTGTTTCCGCTGCGCGCCAAGCGGCATGTGGCTACCCCGCGTGTCGACGCCTTGCTGGGCGCCACGGCAGGAGCGGCGGCTCGGCACCCGAGGGCGATGCTGGCGGTGACGGCGTTGCTGGCGGTCGGTTCCCTGCTGGCCATGACGCGGCTCGAGATGAGCTCGGATCCGATCTCGTGGTTTCCGAGGGATCACCCCTACTACCGCGCCAGCCAAGCCATCAACGAGGACTTCGGCGGCTCGCTCGCGCTCGAGCTGATCGTCGACACCGGGCGCGAGAACGGCTTGCACGAGCCGGCGGCGATGAACCGCCTCGAGCGGTTTACCGCGTTGGTCGAGGAGTTCAAAGAGCAGGGTGCGAAGCTCACGCACACGGTCTCGGTCGTCGACATCGCGAAGGAGACGCACCAGGCGTTGAACGGAAACGCCGCTGCGTTCTACGTGCTCCCGCAGAACCGCCAGCTGCTGGCGCAGGAGCTGCTGCTCTTCGAGAACGCCGGCAGCGACGATCTCGAGCAGATGGTGGATCCGCAGTTCAGCGAGGCTCGCTTCACGGTGCGCACCCAGTGGACGAACGGTGTGCACACCTCGGCGTTCATTCGCGAGGCGGAGCCCGCCTTCCGCGAGATGCTGGGCGATCAAGGCACGTTGCAGCTGACAGGGATGATTGCCCTCATTTCGCACACCGTCATCGCGACCATGGAGAGCATGCTGCGCAGCTACGCGCTGGCCCTGGCGCTCATTACACCTCTCATGATGTTGTTGATCGGCAGCCTGCGCGCGGGGCTCGTGAGCATGGTTCCCAACCTGGTGCCCATCTTCATGACGCTCGGCCTGATGGGGCTGACAGGCATCCCGATCGACATGTTCACGCTGCTGGCGGGGTGCATTGCGATCGGGCTCGCGGTGGACGACAGCGTCCACTTCATCGCGAGCTTCCGGCGCTATCTGGCCCAGGGCAACGATCCGTTGCGCTGCGTCGAGCTGACGATGCAGTCGACCGGGCGCGCCCTGCTCTTCACATCGGTAGTCTTGACCGCGGGGTTCTTGGTGCTGACGCTGTCGGAAATGGTCAACCTCAAGGAAGTCGGCTTTCTCACGGCGTTTGCCATCGCCAGCGCGTTCCTGCTGGACATCACCGTGACGCCGGCGTTGCTGGTGCTGACGCACCGGGCGCGGAGCTGATTTCGCCACCGCCAGCGCAATCTCGACGGCACCGCACCGCGAGCTGTGCCCGCGGCCGCAGGCGAGCCCCGGCATTCTCGGTCCGGTCGTCTTCACGAGCAGGGGCAGTCGGGCGTTTTGCCCCGCCGACCCCGCCCGTGGCCTGTCTCGCCACCCGCGTCACGGCCCCGGCCCGCATCGGCGGTCGGAATCGGCGCCCGGTCGGCTGCGCGTGGCGTCCGATGGGCATTTCTCGAAAAAAATGAGGCTCTTTCTCTTGGCGCAGCGGGGCTCAACCCCCTAAATTCTGGCCGATTTCGGGAACCCCGGGATCGAGGTTGTCGCGGGTTCCGCCCCGGCTGCACGGATCTCCGGTACGCCCTGACGCTGCACCCCACCCGGTTCGCCGGAAGGTGGTGCGGCCGCGGCTCTGGTGAGTGCGGAGGGGCTGCGAACCGACCCGAGCGATCGCCAAGGAAGGTCAGCCAGCGCATGCAGGTGCACGAAATCAGGAAGGGCCTCGATCTGCCGCTCAGCGGCGGGCCGGTCAACGCGATCCACGGCGAGATCCTGCCGACTCGCGTCGCCGTGGTCGCCGACGACTTCCTCGGCATGAAGCCCTCGATGAAGGTCGAGGAAGGCGAGGTCGTGCGCCGCGGCCAGGTGCTCTTCGAGGACCGGAAGTGCCCGGGCGTGCTGCACACCGCGCCGGGCGCCGGTCGCATTCAACGCATCCACCGCGGTGCTCGCCGCGTACTGCAGTCGATCGTGATCGAGTTGTCGGAGGCCGAGAGGGCCGGCCGCGACGACCCGGCCGAGCGCGTTGCGTTCTCGGCGCACACCGGCCAGCCTGCCAGTCAGCTCACCCGTCAGCAGGTGGTCGACCTGCTGGTGGAGTCCGGTCAGTGGACGGCGCTGCGCGCGCGGCCGTTCAGCAAGGTGCCGAGCCCGAGCAGCACTCCGCATTCACTCTTCGTCACGGCGATCGACACCAACCCGCACGCGCCGGTGCCGGACGTGGTGATCAACCGCCGTCGGCAGGGTGCCACGCTCACGCGCCGGGAGGATTTCCTGCGCGGCCTCGAGATCGTCTCCAAGCTCACCGACGGCGCCACATACCTCTGCGTACACGCGGATCAGAGCGCCGCCGATGGCGCGCCCGCCAGCGTGCAGGTCGAGCGTTTCCGCGGCCCGCATCCCGCCGGCAATCCGGGTTTGCACATTCACCTGCTCGACCCGGTTCACCGCGAGAAGACGGTGTGGCAGATCGGCTACCAGGACGTGATTGCCATCGGGCATCTCTTTGCCACCGGCGAGCTGGACGTCGAGCGCGTCGTTTCGATCGCGGGGCCGATGGTCCGAGACCCGCGATTGGTGAGGACGCGCCTGGGCGCGTCGCTCGAGGGCTTCGCCGACAATGAGGGCGGCGGTGAAGAGGTGCGCGTGATCGCCGGCTCCGTGCTCTCGGGCAAGGCGGCCATGGGCGATGTCTTCGGCTACCTCGGCCGCAACGCCCAGCAGGTGAGCGTGCTGCGCGAGGGCCGCGAGCGCGTCTTCATGGGCTGGATGACACCCGGTTGGAACGCCTTCTCGAACCTGCCCATCTACTTGTCGAGGATCTTCGGCAAGGGCAAGAAGTTTGCGATGACTACCAGCACCAACGGCTCGCATCGCGCGATGGTGCCGATTGGAGCGTACGAGCGCGTGATGCCCATGGACATCGAGCCGACATTCCTCTTGCGGGCGCTGATCATCGGCGACGTCGAGGAGGCGGAGAAGCTCGGGGCCCTCGAGCTCGATGAAGAAGATCTGGGGCTCTGCTCCTTCGTCTGCCCCGGCAAGACGGATTACGGCCGGCTCCTGCGCAAGAACCTCGACATCATCGAGAAGGAAGGCTGATGAAGCCCCTCCTGGATCTGCACGACAAGGTGGCGCCGCTCTTCGAAAAGGGCGGCAAGCTCGAGAAGCTCTACCCGCTCTGGGAAGCGCACGACACGGCGATGTTCACGCCGAGCGACGTCACGCGCACGGCGCCTCACGTGCGCGACGGCCTGGACAACAAGCGCCTGATGATCACCGTCGTGGTCGCCCTGGTGCCGTGCATCCTCTTCGCGCTCTACAACACCGGTTACCAGGCGCTCTCCGCCATCGCCCAGGGCGCGGCGCCGCTGGATGACTGGCGCATGGCGCTCTGGCAGCTGGCGGGCATGGGCTACGACGCGACCCACCCCGTCCATTGCGTGATGTTCGGCGCGCTCTATTTCTTGCCCGTGCTGGCGACGGTCTTCGCGGCGGGTGCGCTCGTCGAGGTGGGCGGCGCGATCATGCGTGGCCACGAGGTGAACGAGGGCTTCCTGGTCACGGGCATGCTGCTGCCCCTGACGCTGCCGCCCACGATTCCGCTGTGGATGGTGGGCCTCGGCATGGCCTTCGGGCTGATCTTCGGCAAAGAGATCTTCGGCGGCGTGGGCATGAACTTCCTGAACCCCGCGCTCACCGCCCGCGCCTTCCTCTTCTTCGCATACCCGGCCTTCATGAGCGGTGATACCCCCTGGATCGCCGCGAACTTCGCGGGGGTCGACTCGTTCACCGGCGCCACCTGGCTGGCCCAGGCCGCGGCGAACCACGGCGCGCTGGAGGCGGCCAGCTGGAGCGACGCCTTCTACGGTTTCGAGGCCGGCTCCATGGGCGAGACGTCCGCCTTCTGTGCACTGCTCGGGCTCGCCGTATTGCTCGTCACGCGCATCGGCTCCTGGCAGACCGTGAGCGGAGTCGTCGTCGGCACCTTCGTCATCTCCTTCCTGCTCAACTCGGTCGACTCCGCTACCAACCCGATGTTCGCCGTGCCCTTCCACTGGCACGTGGTGCTCGGTGGCTGGATGTTCGGGATGGTCTTCATGGCCACCGACCCGGTCTCGTCCGCCTTCACCGGCAAGGGCCGCTTCTGGTACGGCCTCGGCATCGGCTCCCTGGTGGTGCTGATCCGCGTCGTCAACCCCGCCTATCCAGAGGGGATGATGCTGGCAATCCTATTCATGAATATGTTCGCTCCGCTGATCGACCACTTCGTGGTGCGGGCGAACATCAACCGGAGGCTCGCGCGCGTTGGAGCATAGCTCCCGCTACATCGTTCTCTTCGCCGCCGCCGTGTGCGGCGTGTGCTCGATCTTCGTGGCGACTGCGGCCGTCACGCTGAAGGATCGGCAGGAGGCGAACAAGCTCCTCGACGTCCAGAAGAAGGTACTCGTAGTCGCGGGGCTGATGCAGGAGGGCGAGGACATCGATGGCCCCGAGGTGACGCTCCGCTTCGACGAGAACATCACGGCCAAGGTGGTTGACGTGGCCAGCGGTGAGTACGCCGCTGGCGTCGACGCGGTGAGTTTCGATCAGATCGCAGTGGCGGCCGACCTGGCTACGAGCACGGAGGCGCCGACGAACAGAGCCAGGGTTCGGCGTGTTCCGAACCAAGCGCTCGTCTACCACGTCGCGCCCGGCGGTGAGCTGCGCTCGATCGTCCTGCCCATCGAAGGCGCGGGGCTCTGGGGCACCCTCTACGGCTTCATCGCAATCGGAGCCGATGGCCGAACCATCGACGGCATCGCCTTCTATCAGCACAAGGAGACGCCGGGTCTCGGCGGTGAGGTCGACAACCCGCGCTGGAAGGCGCTCTGGAAGGGCCGCAAGGCCTTCGACGAGAAGGGCGACGTGCGCATCACCGTCAAGAAGGGGATGGCCGGTTCGCCGGAGACGGATCCGTACCGGGTCGATGGCCTCTCGGGCGCCACCATTACGAGTCGCAGTGTCACGAACCTGCTGGCGTTCTGGCTCGGCGATGCTGGCTTCGGCCCGTATATGGACCGCTATCGCATCGAAAGGGGCATCTGATGAGCAAGGAGCGCGACGCGCTACTCGACCCGCTCTTCAACAACAACCCGATTGCGTTGCAGGTGCTCGGCATCTGCTCTGCCCTGGCGGTTACCACGAAGATGGATACGGCCTTCGTGATGAGCCTGGCCGTGATCTTCGTGACGGCCTTCTCGAATCTGGCGGTGAGCCTGATCCGCAACTGGATCCCGTCCAGCATCCGCATCATCGTGCAGCTCACGATCATCGCATCGCTGGTGATCATCACCGACCAGGTGTTGAAGGCCTTCGTCTACGACATCAGCAAGCAGCTCTCGGTCTTCGTGGGCCTCATCATCACGAACTGCATCGTGATGGGCCGCGCCGAGGCCTTCGCCATGCAGAACAAGCCGTCGCTCTCGTTCATCGACGGCATCGGAAACGGCGTCGGCTACGGCCTGGTGCTGATGGCGGTGGCGTTCATGCGCGAGCTCTTCGGCACGGGAAAGGTGTGGGGCATCACGGTGCTGCACCCGGTGAACGAGGGCGGCTGGTACGTACCCAATGGGCTCATGGTTCTGGCGCCCGCAGCCTTTCTCCTGATCGGCTGCTTCATCTGGGCCATTCGGAGCTGGAAGACAGAGCAGGTGGAGGAGGAGTTCCATGTTGGAGCACTACTTGAGCTTGGCCATGAAAGCCACGTTCGTTGAGAACATGGCCCTGGCCTATTTCCTGGGGATGTGCTCTTTCCTAGCCGTCTCCCGGAAGGTCGAAACAGCAATCGGTCTCGGGATCGCGGTCATCTTCGTGCTGACCGTGACGACACCGTTGAACCAGCTGCTCTACGTGACGCTCCTCAAGCCGGGCTCTCTCGCGTGGCTGGGTCTGGGTGACGTGGATCTCTCGTTCCTGTCATTCCTGACGCTGATCGGAACGATTGCGGCCACGGTGCAGATCGTGGAGATGACTCTCGACCGCTATGTGCCGGCGCTCTACAACGCGCTCGGCGTGTTTTTGCCGCTCATCGCCGTGAACTGCGCCATCCTCGGCGCCTCGCTCTTCATGGCCGAGCGCGACTACACCTTGGGCGAGGCGACGGTCTTTGGCCTGGGCAGTGGCATCGGCTGGGCGCTCGCCATCGTGGCGCTAGCCGCGGTGCGTGAGAAACTCAAGTACAACAACGTGCCGGAGCCTCTGCGCGGGCTCGGCCTCACGTTCATGGTCGTGGGTCTCATGTCCGTGGGCTTCATGGCGTTCTCGGGGATTCAGCTCTAGTCCGCGTCGCGGGCCAGGCAGTGGGTGCACACAATGTTGACCGTTCTCTATGGGGTGATCGGGTTCACGGTCGTGATCCTCGCGCTAGTGCTGGTGCTGATGGCCGCAAAGGCGCGGCTGGTGCCCAGTGGCGAGGTCAGTATTTCGATCAACGGCGGCGACAAGGTGCTCGAGACCAAGAGCGGCTCGACGCTGCTCGGCACCCTCGCTGACAACAAGATCTTCGTGCCCTCCGCCTGCGGCGGGAAGGGCAGCTGTGGCGTGTGCACGCTCAAGGTTTTCGAAGGCGGCGGCGCCATCCTGCCCACCGAGCTCTCGCACATCAGCCGGGGCGAGGCGCGTGAGGGCGTGCGGCTTGCCTGCCAGGTGAAGGTCAAGCAGGACCTGGAGATCGAGGTCGCCCCGGAAGTGCTCGACGTCAAGAAGTGGACCTGCACGGTTCGCTCGAATCGCAACGTCGCGACCTTCATCAAGGAGCTGCTCCTCGAGCTGCCCGAGGGCGAGGAGGTGCCCTTCCGGGCGGGTGGCTACATCCAGATCGAGTGCCCGCCCCACGAGGTGGCCTACAAGGACTTCGATGTCGAGGAGGAGTATCGGGGCGACTGGGACAAGTTCGACCAGTGGCGCTACGTCTCGAAGGTGACCGAGCCCGAGGAGCGCGCCTACTCGATGGCGAACTACCCCGACGAGAAGGGCATCATCATGCTCAACGTGCGCATCGCGTCGCCGCCGCCGCGCATGCCGGACGTGCCGCCGGGCATCATGTCGTCCTACATCTTCAATTTGAAGCCCGGCGACAAGGTGGTGATCTCGGGCCCCTACGGCGAGTTCTTCGCCAAGGAGACCGACAACGAGATGATCTTCGTGGGTGGCGGCGCCGGCATGGCGCCCATGCGCTCGCACATTTTCGACCAGTTCAAGCGCGTCCATACGAAGCGCAAGATCTCCTTCTGGTACGGCGCGCGTTCGCTGCGGGAGGCCTTCTACGTCGAAGACTTCGATGCCATCCAGGCGGAGAACGAGAATTTCGAGTGGCATCTCGCACTCTCGGAGCCCCTCGAAGAGGACAACTGGGAGGGAGACACTGGCTTCATCCACCAGGTGTTGCTCGATAACTACTTGAATGGCCACCCGGCGCCGGAGGATTGCGAGTACTACCTGTGCGGCCCGCCGATGATGAACAGCGCCGTGCAGCAGATGCTCGAAGACCTGGGTGTCGAGCCCGACAACATCGCGTTCGACAACTTCGGTTAGTCGGGCGACGCCGACCGCCGGCAGCGGCGTGCCTCTTCCGAGTCGGCCATGAGACCTGCCGCCGAGCGCGATCCCCTGAGTCCGCGCGCGCGTATTCTGCTTCCGCTGTTGTTGCTCGCGCTATTGGTGGTGACGTGGCACCGCTATCAGGACGAGCCCCAGCGGCCGTACTTCCACATCGGCGGGTCCGCCATGGGGACCACGTGGTCCGTGAAGGTTGCTCACGCCGGGCTCGACGGCGCGCGGGAGCGTGCCGCCGTCGACGCGGCCAGCTCGAGCATCGAGCGCGTCGAGGCGCTGATGTCGACCTGGCGTGCAGATTCGGAGCTCGTTCGCTTGAACGCGCAGCCAGGCGGTGTGGCCTTCCCGCTGGCGGCCGAGACGTTTCGGGTCTTCGAGATCGCGCAGGGCGTGAGCGCTCTGTCCGGGGGGGCGTTCGACGTCACCGTCTCGCCGCTGGTCGCGGCCTGGGGCTTCGGCGCCGGGGCGCGGGCGCTCGAGCCCACGCCTCCATCGCCCGCCGAGCTCCGCGCGCTGCGCGCTCGGGTCGGTTACACGAAGCTCGCCCTGGATCGCGTCGCCGGCACGCTCACCAAGCAGGCGGATGGCGTCGAGTGCGATCTCTCGGCCGTTGCCAAGGGATTCGCCGTCGATGAAGTTGCGCGGGCACTGCTCGCGCTCGGGCTCGACAACTTTCTCGTCGAGATCGGTGGCGAGCTGCGGGGGGCCGGCGTGCGGCTCGACGGGGAGGCCTGGCGGGTGGCCATCGAAGAACCCGACGCCGTGGGCCGGCGCGTCCATCGCGTCGTTGCACTGCGCGACGCGGCCATGGCCACCTCCGGCGACTACCGGAACTACTACGAGAGCGAGGGTCGCCGGGTATCCCACACCATTGACCCGCGCAGCGGCGAGCCGATCCGGCACCGCCTGGCCTCGGTCACGGTCATCCACTCCGAGGCCGCGGAGGCAGACGCCCTGGCGACCGCCCTGAATGTCCTCGGGCCCGAGGCCGGCTACACTCTGGCGACGCGCCAGGGGCTCGCCGCCTACTTTCTGATCCGGAACGCCGACGGGAGTTTCCGGCCGGAGATGACGCAGCGTTTTTCACCCTGGCTCGCAACCGACGCAGCCGAGTGAGCCCATGTCGACCTTCCTTGCCACCTTGCTGCTCTTTGCCCTCGTGATGGGCGGCATGGCGCTCGGCCTCGCGGGGGGGCGCAGCCTCAAGGGCTCCTGCGGTGGGAAGGAAGGTTCCTGCACGTGCACGCAGCGGGATCGACGCGCTTGCGAGCAGAAGCGGCGCGCCGCCTGAGCGGGCCTCCGCGATCGACGCGGGCGGCCACGATCTCCTAGTCGGCAATTTCTCTGGCCGCCGCGTCGCGGAAAATCTCGGCGCTCGACTCCCGATTCGTCGATACTGCGGCGGTCGTGCGCGTGATGGTCACTGGCGGGACTGGATTCGTGGGTTCGCACACGGTGCGGGCCTTCGTCGAGGCCGGGCACTCGGTGCGCCTGCTGGTGCGCGATCGCGAGAAGGTGCGGCGGGTATTCGACCCCTGCGGTGTTGCGATTCCGGAGTCGGACGTGATCGTCGGAGACATCGCTGACGCCGATCGGGTGGGTGAGGCCTTGGCGGGTTGTGACGCCGCGTTTCACGGCGCAGCGCTGGTCGACCTGCGCAGGAAGTTTGCGCAGCGTGTCCTTGCGACCAACGCGCGGGGCGTAGATCTGGTGATCGGTGGCGCCGCGCGGCTTGGCCTGCCGTCGATCGTCTACGTCTCGAGTATTGCCATCTTCTTCTATCCGGGCTCCCCGCCACTGCGTCTCGATATGCCGGTGGCGCAAGCATCGACCGCGTACGCACAGAGCAAGGCGGATGCGGAGCACGTCGTGCGCAGGTTCCAGGCCGGGGGAGCGCCGATCCGCGTCTCGTATCCCACCGGCATCATCGGGCCCGATGACCCGGAAATGAGCGATGCGAACCACGCTCTGTACTCGTGGTACGTCGACACGGGCATCGACACCTCGGGCTTCTTTCAGATCACCGACGTGCGGGACCTCGCGGCGCTGCACCTGCGCCAGCTCGAGCTGCCCGAGGGCGCCCACCGCCACGTCGCCGCCGGGCCGCGCCTCACCTGGAGGGAGACCTACGAACTACTGGATGAGCTGACGGGCGGGCGCGTGCGCCGCATTCCGATCAACGGACGAGTGCTGCGCGCCTTTGGCAGCGTGGGCGATGTGATCAAACGGGTCTACGACTTCAACCTTCCCATCACTCGCGATGCGATGGAGTACGCGACCGGGTGGCCCGGCGTCGACGGGTCCGAAACCACCGAGCAGCTCGGCATCGAGTTCCGTTCTGCCGCCACGACATACGCCGACACGCTGCGCTGGATGTACCGAGCCGGCCACCTCGAGGCCAAGCACGTCGGTCGGCTCGCGGACGGCTGAGGGGCCGCGCCGCTCTCTCAAGCGCGCAGCTTGCGCCGCTGCTCGAACTCGAATGCCGCACCCCGGCTGATCTGCGCGAGCTTGAGCTCCTGGGGTGGCTCCTGCGGCTGCGCCGTGCGGTCGATTCGCACGTCCCAGGCGAGTCTCGCTCCCGCCGGATTCTCGACCGCGTGGCAGCGCGCCCGGCGATTCACGCTGCCCGCGATGGCATCGAGCGCGCGATGGGATGTGGCGGCGAGGCCGGCGAACCACGAGTAGGCGTCGCCCTCCTCGAGGGCCGGGCAGTCGCCGATGGAAATGCGCGCACTCTCCGGCCCGGTGATCTCGACGCGGAAATCGACGTAGGTTCGCGGATGGAAGCACGGGTGCAGCTGGAAGGCCTTGGCGACGGCCTCGATGTCGTCGCCTTCGATGCCGAGGGCAGCCTGGATGCGGTCGGCGCTGAGCGCGGCGATGCCGGTCCACTGGGCCTCGCCGAGCTCCATGGCCGCGCTGTCGTCGAGACGCTGCGCCGCGCAGAGCAGGAATGCGCGCGCGAGCAGGTGGCTCTGCACGGCGGCCTCCTGGAGAATCTTGAGCAGCGCGCCGTGCGAGAAGTCTTCTGGCTGCGCGTGCGGATCGAATCGGCCCGCGTAGTCATCCCAACCGCCGGGCTCCGCGTTGCCATCGGGCTCGACGATCGGAACCGTCGCGAGCTGCGACTGCTGCACGATCTCGAGATTCGGGTGTTGCTCGTAGGGCTCTGCCTCGTCGCCGATGAAGACGGCCCAGCGGCAATGCGGGTAGCGCCCGGCGGGCACCCGGGGCGGACGGTGGATCGGGCGCATCTTCATGCAGGGATGGGTCGCAGCCGCCGTGGCATCGAAGGTCGGGTCCTCGATGTCGTGGCACATGAGCTTCACGTGCTCTTCGCCGAAGGGCTCCACGTCCAGCAGCGCGCCGCAGTGAGGCAGCCAGAACTCTCCGTACTCCGGCGAGTCCAGCCTGAACTGGAAGTCCATGAACTGCTGCGGCGCGCCGATATCGAGCTGTAGATTCTTGAAGACGGTGCCGACGTCGTGTCCCTCGAAGTTCAGGGCTCTCTGCATGCGCAGTGAATAGATGGGGCTGGCACCCATCCACTCTTCGATCGAGAACCGGAGGTAGGCGTCGCCGCCGAAGCGCTTCGCGACCAGCGGCAGCCCGACGCGGTCCTGGAGGTGCCCGTTCAGCAGGTACTCGCGCAGCAGGTGGGCGAGCGTCTGCCGAGAGAAGCTCGCCAGCGAAACGTCGGGATCGAAGGGGCCGGAGTAGTCGCCGCGCAGCGCCATCAGGTGGTGACGTTGCCCCCGTTCAGGTGGATCGTCTGGCCGGTCATCCAGCTCGCCTCGTCGGAGGCCAGGTAGGTGCACAGGCCCGCGATGTCCTCGGGCTGGCCCAGGCGTCCCACCGGCACGGTCTTCGCCATGTGCCCCGCCACGGATGGATCGGCGTGGTTGTCGATCATGCCCACGGCGATCGTGTTTGCGGTGACACCGTTGCCGGCCGTCTCCATGGCCAGATGGCGCATGAAGCCCATGGCGCCGCCCTTGCCCGCGCCGTAGGCCGAGATGCCCAGGTTGATCCCGATGGCGCCGGCGCCGGACGAGATGGTGATGATCCGGCCCCAGCCGCGCTCGCACATGCCATTGATGGCGGCGTGGCAGCAGTTCATCACGCCGTAGAGATTGAGATCGATGTATTTGCGCCATTCTGCCGGATCGCTCTCGCGAAACTGCTGCACGCCCATGCCCGCCGGAACGCCGGCATTGTTGACCAGGATGCCGAGTGGCCCGAGTGCCTTCTCGGCGGTCTCGATCCCTCGGGCGGCGGCGCTGGGGTCCGCCACGTCGAAGACGACGGCGAGAGCGCTCCCCCCGGCCGACTCGATGGCGGCGACGGTGGCCTGCGCGCGGTCCTCGTGCAGGTCGTTCACGGCCACCGCTGCGCCCTGGGCGGCGAGCACTCGGGAGATCCCCGCTCCGACACCCTGGCCAGCGCCCGTCACGAGAGCCACTTTCCCGTCGAGATCGAACATTCTCCACCCTCCTCAGGATTTGTAGAGTCGCCCGCCGAGGTCATTCCTGGCAAGCTGTTTCGAGTCCACCCGACCGAGGAGCACGAAATGAGCGGGAAGTACGCGCTGGCGCCCGAGTTCGCCTCGCAACCGAGGATTCCGATTCCGTCGAGTCGCCTGCTGCTGCGGGTGTTCAACCTGCTGTTGCGGCTGCAGCGTCGAGGCTTTGACTGGAGCGACGCCGTTTCCGTGCGCACGCACTCCGTGCGCGGCCAGGACGGCCACACCACGCCGGTCTTCGAGATTGCGCCGAAGGATCTCTCCGGCACCGCACCGGCACTCATCGACTACCACGGCGGCGGCTTCTTCTTCTCGTACGCGGGGCTGCACCTGAGCTGTGCGGAGCGCTACGCAATGCAGGCGCGGTGTCGGGTCTTCTTCACAGACTACCGGCTCTCGATCGACGATCCCTTCCCGGCGGCGCTGCATGACTGCTACGCGACGCTCGCCTGGGTCCACGAGAACGCGAACGACCTGGGCGTCGACCCGAGCCGCGTGGCCGTCATCGGCGACAGCGCCGGCGGCGCCTTGGCTGCGGGCGTCGCCCAGATGGCGTTCGATCGCAGCGAGTATCCGATCTGTGCCCAAATTCTCATCTATCCGGTCACCGATCACGAGACCAAGACGGACTCGGCTCTCGCCTTCACCGACACGCCGATGTGGAAGACGGCGTCGAACCGCGCGATGTGGCGGGTCTACGCGCGCGACACCGAGCACGCGCGCAGCGGGGGCAGTGTGCCGATACCGCCGTACGCGGCTCCGATCCATCGCGAGAGCTTCGCCGGGCTTCCGCCCGCCCTCGTCGAGGTGGCCGAGTTCGATCCGCTGCGTGACGAGGGGATGAACTACGCGAAGGCGCTCGAAGCCGAGGGGGTTCCGGTCGAGCTTAGGGAGATCCGTGGCGCGGTGCACGGTTACGACCTCGTCGAAGACAGTCCCACTGCGGAGGTCGCGTTCAAGGATCGCATGGTGACGATCCAGCGCTTCTTCGAACGATCCTGAGTCCGGGTCACGCTTCGCGGTCGACGATGGTGTCGTACCAGTCGAATTCCTTGCGCCGCACCCAGCCCGGCATCTTCGAGCCCTTCTTCATGCGCTCGAGCATCACGTCGTTCATCTGATCGTTCTGGATCATCGCACCGAAGACGGCGCCGGCGTTGCCGTGGTCGAAGAAGTCGCGCTGCCAGCCCCACTGATAGTTGCCCGCGTAGCGAAACCACGAGCCTCCCGTTCCGGCGATCTCGTAAGGCTTGCCGTCGGGGTCCTCGAGCGGCGCGATCTGGCGCCAGATGCAGATCACCTCTCCCCTCTGGTCGTCGATCAGGGTCCTCACGTAGGGGTAGATCCAGCCCTCGAGGCCGGCCATCTCGCTGCCGAACGCCCACTCGGCGATCTGTTTGCGGCCGCGTGCCACGAACTCGGTCCGCGGGCCGTTGTTCCAGCTGTAGATCGCATCCTCGGTGAAGAAGGACGGCATCTTCGACCAGTCGCCCTTCGGTCCGGCCTCGTCGTTGGCCGCGATCCAGCGGCGCAGCATCTCTTCGATCTCTGCTCGGGGGAAAGCGGGCATGTGGGCGACTCCTCGCTGGCTCTCTCCGCTCCTCGTGGAGCTCGTAGGCGGTGGGACGGCGTTCGAGGGAAGGATCGCAGTCTATGTTATTTGCCATTTGCGTTCAATGTAAATGGCGATGTATGGTGTCTGCCCCCCATGCGTACAGGAGAAGCCTCATGTCCATTCGCGTCGGGTTCATCGGTCTCGGAAATCAGGGCAAGCCCATCGCCGCACACCTCGCCCCCGCCGGCTTCGAGACGACCGTCTACGACATCGTGAAGGCGCCGGTCGACGAGCTGGTCGCCGCGGGCGCCAAGGCCGCGGCAACTCCGCGCGAAGTCGGCGCCAACGCCGACCTGATCGGCATCTGCGTCCCCGAGGATGCGCACGTTCGTGCGGTGGTGCTCGGGGAGGACGGACTCCTGACGGGTATGACTGCCGGCGGGGTCATCCTGATCCACAGCACCGTGCTGCCCGATACCGCGCTCGAGGTTGCGGAGGCTGCCGCCGCCAAGAGCGTCGCGGTGCTGGACGCATGCGTCACCGGCGGCAGCGCGCGGGCGGCGAACAAGCAGCTCACCTACCTGGTCGGCGGGCCGGATGCGGCGTTCGAGAAGGCGCGTCCCTACTTCGAGGCCACGACGGACATTGAGCCGATTCACGCCGGCGAGCTCGGCAACGGCGCCAAGCTGAAGCTCTGCGTCAACCTCACCACCTACATCCAGTGGGCCGCCGCATACGAGCCGATGATTCTGGCGCGAGCCATCGGCCTGCCGCAGGAGATCCTCGAAAAGGCCGGGCGCTCGAACGGCCAGCTCACCGACATGATGATCAGCTTCCTGGGCGGCCACAAGCTTCCCGAGGAGGTGCGCAAGAGCGATGACTTCCAGAGGTTGATGGGGAGTCATATGAAAATCGGCGAGAAGGATCTCGCCTGGGCACTCCAGCTGGCGAGGCAGGCGGGGGTCTCGCTGCCGGTGGGCGCGCTGGTTTCCCAGTCGATGGCGCGTCTCTACGGCGTGGAGGACGATCAACGCCGATGAACGCGCGAGTGCACTTGATCCCGCTCGTCAGGGCCGGCATGCCCGCGTACCGGCTCACGAGCGTCATCCACACGCCGCCGGAGGGCCTCGGCAAGACCACGAGCGAGCTCGAGCCGCGCATGGCTTTGGCTTGCCAATTCACCGCCCAAACAGCCCTGGAATGAAGGACAGACCTCCCCGGCGATCCCCGTCGAATCCCCTCGCGTCCCCCTATCAATGGAGCACCCCATGTGGTACTCAGACGCATTCTTGACAGGGAGACAACCGATGATCCGATCTTCTCGCACTCCGATCCGCCGCGCCCTTATCTCTGTGGGGCTCCTCGTGCTCATCTGCACCGTGGTCGCCTGCGCCGCCTCGCGTGGACGACGGGGCGATGCGCCCGAATCGGGTTTTCTGCGCGACTACTCGGAGCTGGAGTCCCACGACGACTGGCCCGCTCAGGAGGTCTACTTCAACCCGAACGCGCAATGGTCCCGGTACTCCAGCATCCAGCTCGACTCGGTGACGCTGTGGGCGAACGAGGACACCGAGAAACTCAGCGACCAAGATCAAGAGATGCTGACGGGCACGCTCTACACGGCCCTACACGAAGAGCTCGGCAAGTACTTCGAGATGTCGGACCAACCAGGGCCGGACACGCTCCGCGTGCGCGCAGCGCTCACCCAGGCCAAGGGTGCCAAGACAGCGCTGCGCGCGCTCAGCAGCATCCATCCGGGGTCGCTCGTCTTGGGCGCAGCTGTGGGCTTGTCGCTCGACACGGCCAACTCGGTGGGAACGGCAACGGTGGAGTTCGAAGTACTGGACGCGGTCACCCACGAACGCCTGGCAGCCGCCGTGGATCAGCGCGCCGGAACGAAGGCGTTGTTTCTCATTGCCCCCAAGCGCACTTTCACGAAGTGGGGCGATGTCAAAGCAGTTGCCAGCTACTGGTCCCAACGCGCGGCGATCGTGTTGCTCAAGAAGGGAGTTAGCCCCAAGCCGGGCGCCCCGCCGCCGCCGAAGGGCTAGCGGCTGGCTGCTGCAACGCTCCATTGAGTTCGGTCAAGCGCTTCGGGCGTCGGAGACTCGTAGATCTCGCCAGCGCCCAATGCGTTTCACCGCTGCATGGGCGCCGCCGAGCGGCGGCTCCAAGGGAGGGCTTGAGCCGATGAAAGCGCCGTCTGTGGCACACTGTCTCGATGCATAGCCCCTTTCGAGGCGTGGCCATCGTCGGCGCCTATGACACGCGGCAGGCGAGGCAGCTTCCCGGCATGACCGAGGCAGAGCTGGTGCTCGACGCCGTGCGCGGCACGCTCGACGCCGCTGGGCTCGCGCCGACGGATGTCGATGGGCTTAACGTGTCGACCTGGGTCACCCAGATCAGCTCGCGAGATGTTGCTCAGTGGTTCGGCGGGCGCCCGGTGTGGACGGGTGACTCGATGCCGGGCATCGACGCTCTGCTCCAGGCCGCCGCTGCCATCGCGACCGGACAGTGTCACACGGCGCTCGTTGCGACCGCCCAGTGTGGCGAGTACACGGCGCGCGAATCGACCGTGTCCTGGACACGGCCGACCAACGAATTCGTCGAGTGCTGGGGGCTCTACACCGCGGCCGAGTTCGCTCTGATGGCGCAGCGCCACATGCACATTTATGGCACCCGGCGCGAGGCGCTCTCGGAAGTTGCGGCTGCGATTCGAATGAACGGTGCGCGTCATCCCAACGCGGTGATGTACGGCCGCGAAGTGGCCCCAGAAGACGTGGTCGCGTCGCGGATGGTGGCGGATCCCTTCCATCTCTTCGATTGCTGCATCACCTCGGAGGGGGGCACCGGCATCGTTCTCACCACGGAGGAGCGCGCCCGCGATCTCGACGTGACGCCCATCTATCTGCTGGGGGGCGCGCTCGATCGCCAGGGCATGGCCTACGTGACCGCCCCACTCTGGGATCGCTACGGCTGGGTCGGTCGCCGCGCGGCGCAGCTCGCGTTCGAGCAGTGTGGGCTGACGCCCCGGGACGTCGACGTGGCCGAGCTCTACGATCCGTTCTCCTTCGAGGTCATTCGCCAACTCGAAGCCTACGGCTTCTGCAAGGAAGGCGAGGGCGGTGACTTCGTGATGGGAGGGCGCATCCGCATCGGCGGCGAGCTGCCCGTTGCCACCAACGGCGGTCTGCTCTCCTACAGCCACGCCGGCCTCGTGCAGTTGCTTCAGAAACCGGTGAATGCGGCGCTGCAGCTCCAGGGCAAACTCCCGGCGGATCTGACGGTGCCGGGAGCGAAGGTGGCGATTGCCAGCAATGGTGGATCGGGCGCGCTGTTCAACGATGTGATGTTGCTGGGGACCGAGCCGGTATGAGCGACGCGAATCCGCAGATTCCGCTGCCGCGGCCGACGCCGCTGTCGAAGCCGCACTGGGACGGGTGTCGCGAAGGTGTATTGCGCGTCCAGCGCTGCGGCGACTGCGGCAGCTTCGTCTTCATCCCGAAGCCGGTGTGTGATGGCTGTCTCGGCAGCAACCTGAGCTGGGTGGAGAGCAGCGGCCGCGGCACTCTCTACAGCTACACCGTCGTGCATCGGCCGCAGCAACCGGCTTTCGAGGTGCCCTACACGGTGGCCATCGTCGAGCTCGAGGAGGGCTGGCACATGCTGTCGAACCTCGTCGGCGTCGAGCCCGACCATGTCGAGATCGGCATGCCTCTGGAGGTGTCCTTCGAGCGAAAGTCCGACGAGATCACGTTGCCCTGCTTCCGACCACGCGCCTAGCTCAGTCGCCAGCGCAGTCCGAACGCGTCGCGAAGATTCTCTAGCATTCTCCGCGACGTAGAGAGGAGAGTGATGCGACACTGCGCGTGGATCTCGTTCGCATGGGCCGTTCTCATCGCGGTCCCCGCTCCCGGCGAGAGCACGTACTCGGGAGCGGGCTGGGCGACCTTGCACCGCGATGCGGCGAATCGTCGGCTTGCGGCCGATGCCCCTCTGCACGCGGACTACTGGACGTGGCGTGCCCTCGGTGGCTCGGCGGTACTGACGGCTCCGACGCTGAGCCCCGACGGTCGGACGCTCTACGTCACCACGGGGAAGAGCGCTGGACACAGCAACCTCCACGCGTACGGACTCGACGGCGAACTGCGTTGGCGGTCACTCCCGTGGCGTGACGCCACGCTCGGCGTCGATCCGTGCGCGATCCTGTCGAGCCCCATCGTCGCCAGCGACGGCGGCATCTACGTCGGCGACTGCAACCAGCTCTATGCGTTCGCGCCGGACGGGGCTGTCAAGTGGGTGGTGCCGCTGCCTCCGCTCCAGCAGGGCGACTCTCGCTTTTCGGACGAGCTCGCCATCAACGCGCTCACGACCGCCGTCTTCACGAAGCAGGGCTATCTGCTGGGCGTCACGAACTTTGGCGACGTGATCGTTCTCGATCGCAGCAGCGGTGTCTCCGTGGCCAGGCCCTTCCGCCTGCCCGGTCTCTTGCCGCCGGCCTCGACGGTGTTGCCGATGGTCGGGAGCCTCTTCGCCGATGGGCTCGTGGACCCCCAGATTCGCGAGTGGGCGTGGCAGCTTTTGATGGGTGGGCGCATGCGTTCGGCGAACACGCCGGCGGTCGATGAGATGACCGGGCGCATCTTCGTCGCGGCCACCTCGGCGAACGCCGGGCAGGGGGCCTTGTACGCCCTGGATCTTCACGAGGTTGCAGACGGTCTGGAGGTTCGCATCGCGCACGCCACGGACATGGGAGTTGGCAGCGGCTCGAGCCCTGCGCTCTCTCCGGACGGCGCCCGCGTACACGTGAGCGACGAGGAGGGTCTCTTCTACGCGATCGATGCCCGCCGCGGGGGGGTCGTCTGGAGCGTCGAGACGAAGTCGGCCGCGGCGGCTGCCGCCGTGGGGAGCAACGGCGACATCTACTCGTTGCAGGCACGGGGGCCCGCGGTGGTCGCCATCACTCCCGACGGGAGGATCAAGTGGGAGAGCGATCTGAAGGCTCTCGCCGCCGAGAAATTGCCGCGCTCATGGCTGCTGGGAGCCGCGGTCGCCATGGGCAACGGGAATCCGACGGTGGTGAAAGGCGCCGTCCTGGTGCCAGTCCTCTACGGCTACGAAGTCGAAGTCGGCCGCACGATCCCGCTGCCGGTGTTTTCGAGCGTCGTCGCGCTCGACATCGAGACGGGTGTCGGCCTGCGCGACGTCGTCGCCCTCGAGGACGACTCCACGGGTGTGACTGCAGCCTTGCCCGATGGGACGCTCATCAACAGCTTCGGCACCGCCATCACCTCGTCGGTCCGTCCGCTGGCGCCGCTCGCGCGCTGGCTGCTTCCCGGTGAGCACCGCTTGCTGAGGGCCGTGGGCGGCTTTCAGGTGAGTCTTCCGCTGCAGCGCTGAGCTCCAGCCACTGAGGACGGGATCTTCATCCGACACTGACCGGCTGCAATCGGGCCGGCCGCAGCGGTACGCCTCCTGCAGTGGTCTATCCTCGACGCCCGATCGAAGGGGAAGGGATCTGGGGCCATGAGCGAGTTCTTCGGCATCGACATCGGAGGATCCGGCATCAAGGGGGCGCCAGTCGATCTTTCCTGCGGCGAGCTCGCCGACAAGCGCAAGCGAATCAAGACGCCGCAGCCGGCGACGCCGAAAGCGGTGGCCGACGTCGCGGCACAGTTGCTCGAGCACTTCGAGGCAAGCGGACCGGTCGGCTGCGCCCTTCCCTCTGTCGTCCAACGGGGCGTCGTGCTCTCGGCGGCGAACATCGACGACGCGTGGATCGGAGTCGAGGGCGAGAAGCTCTTCAGCAAACGCCTCGGTCGGCCCGTGCGGCTGCTCAACGACGCAGATGCCGCCGGACTCGCGGAGATGCGCTTCGGTGCCGGACGCGACGAGCCAGGGCTCGTGCTGATGCTCACCTTCGGCACCGGTATCGGCTCAGCTCTCGTCTACAAGGGCGAGCTGGTGCCGAACACGGAGCTCGGGCACGCACAATTTCGCGGCATGGAGGCCGAGGAGTATGTGGCTGCCCGGCTCGTCAAACGCGAGGACATGAAGATCGACTGGTGGGCGAGCCGGGTAAACGAGCTTCTCGCGCATTTCGAACGGCTCTTCTCGCCGGACCTCATCGTCTTCGGTGGCGGCATTTCGAAGCGCTTCGAGGAGTTCTCGATGCACCTGGAAACCCGCGCGCGGCTCCTGCCCGCAAGGCTTGGCAACAATGCCGGCATCGTGGGCGCCGCGCTGGCTGCCCGGGACGCGGCCTGACGCCCCGCGCCCCTCCCGTAGCGGGGACGGTGTTGCCTTCTTGCCTTTTTCGGTTGAGCGGTGGCATTAGCGAGCAGGTCCTGAAAAAGGCAAGAAGGCAACACCGTCCCTGCTTGCTGGCGAGTGCCGCGCAGGAGGGTCCTGCTGGTCGTGCCCATTACGCCTCCGCGTTCAGCCCAGCTGCCCGAGGACGTACCAGGCCAGGAAGGACACCAGGAAGAGCGTGACTCCGAGCATTGCCGCGAGCCACGCTGCGCCGAATGCCCCCGTCGGCCGGTCCTCGCCCAAGTAGGCGCGACTGCGTTGCAATAGACAGAAGCCCGCATAGGCGGCTGGCAGGAACAGGCCGCAGACGATGTTCGTCGGCACTGCCACCCAGACGGCGACGTCGCTCCAGTAGACGCAACCCAGCACTCCGGGAACGGGAAGCCAGGTGGCCAGACGGTGTTGCCAGCTTCCGACACAGAGGCCGAAGAGCTCCACTGCGACGAAGCCGCAGGTGAGCATCTGCAGCGTGATCGACGAGAGTGCCATGCCGAGCACTCCCACACCGAAGACCAGGCGCCCCGCGATCGGCCCGACGCCCTCGGCGAGTACCCGTGCCGCTTCGACGGGCGAGAGCTGTGTGCCCTGGTAGGCCGCGTCGAGGTGCAGGGTGTTCGCCGTGGCGATGACCACGAGGCTCACCGCGATCGCGTACGGCACGAACATGCCGAGCAGCAGGTCGACCTGTGAGAGCTCGCGGTGCTCGCGGCCCCAGCCCCTGGCGAGCAGCGTGTAGGGATAGAGGAAGACCATGTTGACACCCACGGCCGCAGACACGCCGGAGAGCACCAACGTCACAGCGGCGACGCCGTTGCGCTCCCCCGGCACCTGGAAGGTGAAGAAGCCGCGGAAGAGGGCGTCCCAGTCGGACACGCCGGTCTGGAACACGACCCAGGCAAAGCAGACGACGATGCCCCACACCATCGTCTGGAGCAGGCGTTCGTAGACGCGCACCGCGCGTTCGGAGCGGCCGTAGAGGCCGCTCACCACGAGTGCCCAGGCGAGTACGAAACCGCCGGTCAGGACCGGCGAGAGATTGCGCAGGCCGACGACGTCGCCCATATCGACGAGTACGGCAGATGCCAGTGCGTACTGGGGAAACTGCCAGATGATCGACGAGAGCAGCGCGCCGAGCGCCCAGGCCCAGGCGAAGAACGGCCCCGCGTGTTCACGCATGGCGGGCCACGGTCGTCGACCAGTGGAGAGGGTTTGCCAGGAAACCGCCGACAGCATGACGAGGCCCAGAGCCATGGCCAGCGGAGCCACCCACAGCAGCTCGTAGCCGAAGATCGCCCCGGCGAAGAGCGCCGAGGACACGGTGCCGCCGCCGAGGGTCATGGCGCTCTGCAGGTAGCCCGGTCCGAGGAGCCCGAAGTAGCCGCGTATGCGCGCCGCCGCCGGCCGACTCGCGAGCTGCGTGAGCAGGGCGCGCTCGCGTGCGAGGGCGCCCGGGTCGGGAGGGCTGCTCATGCGCAGCCCCTGCCACGACCGGGTGGCTTCGCGATCGTTCATGCGGGGAGTTCCTTCGCGAGCCGCGCGAGTGGCGCGCGTGCGTGCCACTCGATGTCGACCGCGTGCCCGTAGCCCGGCGCATGCTGGCAAGCGAGCGACAGCGCACCGTTGCGAATCTTCAACACGACGCGCTCACCCCGGCGCTCGTAGAGATCCGGGTGCGCGGCGAGTGCCGACTCCGCCTCCTCGGGCGGGATGACGTCGAGGCCGCGAAAGAAGTGGTGCCCGTTGCGTTCGCTATGTGGCAGTCCCAGCGCCGCGAGGGTCGCGAGATCCTGCTGAAGCGGCAGCACGGGCAGGTTGGTGAGGTCTTCGCTGGTCTGGAAAGCCCCGTCGCCGCGCGCCAGGCACAGTGCGCGGTTCGCGAGGGCGCGGAAGACGCCTTTGCAGTTCTTGACAGAAACTCCGCGATAGCCGATCTCGAGTGCGCGAGCAAAGGAGTCGACGGCGTCATCAGCCTCGTCGATGATCAGCGGGACGGTCCGCGCCAGGGCGCGCACGTCGTCAGTGGTCGCTGCGTCGAGGGTGCGTGCGCGAGGGAGTGGCTGCTCGAGGTAGGCGAGTCCCTCCACGATGCCGCGGCCGTCCGGGTCGCGCTCCAATAGATCGACTAGCTTCCCCACCGAAGCGACGTCGGCATAGCTCTCGTTGGCATCGAGCGTGAAGATCGGGTTGGGTGCGGCGTGTTCCGCGACCACCCGCGCGATCTCGGCGAGACGCCGAACGTCTGCGGAGGGGTCTCCGCCGGCCTTGAGTTTGAAGGCGCGCAGGCCAGCGCGTCGAATGTCCTCTTCGAGTGAGACCGGATGGTCGTCGTCGCCGTGCAGCTCGGGCGGTACGTCGGCGCTGCGCAGTGGGTCGAGGCCGCCCACGGTGTGGCGCAACAGCACGCTGTCGGGCGCCGGCGCCGCCAGCAGCTCCGGCGAGCGCATGCCTGCGGTTTCCGTCAGCAGCGAGCCCGGGGCGAAGCCGAGACGGTCCTGCTCCAGGGCATCGCGAAACGAGACGCCGAGTGCCCGACACGCGGCGTCGAGCATGGCGCGCTCGACGAGCGCCACGCCAAAGCCGTCGAGCAGTGCGACCCCGCTGGCGAGCTCGCCGGCGGTGCAGCGGGCATGGGCCTCACGCCACACGTCGAAGGCGGTGCCCGCACTCCCGCGGTAGGCCTGGGCCGCGCGCTCGGCGCTCGCCAGGAGCGCGCGCATATCGTCCGCCGCGCTCTTGTCCGGGTTCTTCTCGAACCACTTCGGAACCGCGAGGTCGCCGCTGTGGCCAGTCGCCTCGACGCCGTCGACGCGGACGCCGACCCGCGCGACCAGCAGCGGTGCTCGCGTCAGCGTGACCCTGCCGAAGCGGAAGGGGATCCGTGTCCGGCAAGAGCTGCCGGCGAATTCCACGGAGCGGATCTCGAGCTCCACGGTCGCAACTCCTCGGCTATTGACATATAACTAACCTTTCAGTTAATTAAATGCAAGCAGCAGGAGCCCGCCTTGGCCGTTCGCGCGCCCCGCAAACCCAGCCTGAACTCCCGCTCTACGCGCGGCGGTGCCGCCACTCGCCAGCGCAACGCCGAGCGCAGCCGGGCCGCCATCTTGGCTGCCGCCACGGCGCAGTTCGCCGCCAACGGCCTCGGCGGCGCCCGGGTCGACGAGATCGCCCGCAGCGCCGGGGTCAACAAGGCCCTTCTCTACCACTATTTCGGCAACAAGCAGGCGCTCTTCCTCGCCGTTCTCGAGGCGACCTACGCGCAGATCCGCGGCGCCGAGGCCACGCTCGAGCTGGAAGCGCTCTCCCCCTCCGCCGCCATGGAGCGGCTCGTGGACTTCACCTGGAATTATTTCGTCCAGCATCCGGAGTTCATCACTCTGGTCAACAGCGAGAACCTGCATCGCGCCGCACATCTCAAGCGTTCGAAGCGCGTGCGGGCCCTGCATCACCCACTGGTCGAGCGCATCGGCGAGGTCCTCGAGCGGGGAGCCGCATGCGGGGAGTTTCGAGCGGGTGTCGACCCGGTGCAGCTCTACATTTCGATCGCGTCGCTCGGCTACTTCTACCTCAGCAATGCCCACACCCTCGGCGCCGTTTTCGAGCGCGACCTTCTATCGCCCCGCGAACGCGAGGCGCGCCGTCTCCACGTGCAGGAAGTGGTGCACGGTTACCTGCGCCCGGACGCGAGCTCATGAGCGACGCACATCCGAGCGCGCGCGTCCGGCGCGGGCGCAAGATCCGCGGCATGTCGGCCGTGCTGCTCCCCATGACGAGTACTGGCGAGATCGACTGGATGTCGTACCGCGAGCTCCTGGCGGGCACCGTCGCGGTGGGGCTCGTCCCAGCGGTCAACATGGACACCGGCTACGTGCAGCTCCTCGACGCGGACACCCGCTGCCGGGTGCTCGACACCGCCAAGGCCGTCGTTGGCGCAGACTTCGTCGCCGGTGCTCACGTGGCCGATGCGCCGGGCGATGCCTGGGACCACGATGCGACGGTCCGGGCCATGGAAGAGATCGAAGGCCGCGGCGGTACGCCGGTCGTCTTTCCATCCAACGGGCTCAATGCTCTCGACGGCGCCGACTGGGCCGGCGCTCACGCAGAGCTCGCGAGGACCAGCGACCGCTTCATCGGTTTCGAGTTGGGACCGATGTTCGTGCCCCACGGCCGCATCTACGCTCTCGAGGCCTACGCGGCCCTGCTCGATGTGCCGCAGTGCGTCGGCGCCAAGCACTCATCGCTTTCGCGCCAGCTCGAATGGGAGCGTCTGGCTCTGCGCGACGCGAAGCGCAGCGACTTCCTGGTCCTCAGCGGAAACGACCTGGCGATCGACATGGTGATGTACGGCAGCGACTACCTGCTCGGGCTCTCGGCTTTCGCGCCAGAGCACTTTGCGAAGCGCGACGCCCTGTGGGCCGCAGACGATCCGGCCTTCTACGAGCTGAACGACTTGCTCCAGTACCTGGGCTGCTTTGCATTCCGCGACCCGGTGCCGGCGTACAAGCACGATGCTGCGATCTTCCTGCACCTGCGGGGGCGCATCGCGAGTCCGAACACCCATCCGGGTTCTCCCGAACGCCCGGCGAGCGATCGCGAGCCGCTGGCGGACATCGCCCGGCGACTCGAAGCTCTCGCATGAACGATGTGGTCAAGCTCAGCCGGCTCGGCAGCCTCGAAAAGCTCAGCGCGCGCCTCGAGGCCCTCGGCATCGAGCTCCCGCTGGATGCCGAGGTGGAGCCCGAAGGGCCTCTCGCCGCACCGCTCAGAGTCGCCGGCCGTACCCTCGGCAACCGCTTCGCGGTGCTGCCCATGGAAGGCTGGGATGCGGGCGGCGACGGGCGTCCCAGCGATCTCGTGCGCCGGCGTTGGCAGCGCTTCGGCGCCAGCGGGGCGAAGCTCGTGTGGGGTGGCGAGGCCTACGCCATCGAGCCGGAGGGTCGCGCCAACCCGCACCAGCTGTGTCACAACCCTTCGAGCGCGCGCGATCTCGCCGAGCTGTACGCGCTGTTGATCCGCTCCCACGAGAGGCACTGCGTCGGCTCCGACGATCTCCTGGTGGGGCTGCAGCTCACCCACTCCGGACGCTTCTGCAGGCCGGCCGGCGTGCCCGCCCCGCGCACCGGGTTCCGCCACCCGGTGCTCGATGCGCGCGTCGGCATCAGCGACGACAGTGCGCTGCTCGGCGATGCCGAGCTCGACGATCTCGTCGGTGCGTACGCGAGGGTGGCCGGGTTGGCGCGGGATGCCGGCTTCGACTTCGTCGACGTGAAGGCCTGCCACGGCTATCTGGGCCATGAGCTGCTCTCCGCTCGAGAGCGGCCGGGAGCCTACGGCGGCGACCTTGCCGGCCGCTCGCGCTTCCTGCTGCGCGCCATCGAGGCGGTGCGCCGTGAGGCGCCGGAGCTCGTCGTCGGCGTCAGGCTCTCGACTTTCGATCTGCACCCCTTCCACCCGGACGTGGCCGGGGTCGGCGTGCCCGAGCCCTCGGAGCACCAGCCGTTCGGAGGCAGTGTCGACGGGCTCGGCGTCGATCTGGCCGAAACGCATCAGCTGCTCGAGGCGCTCGCCGACGCCGGCGTCGCGATGGTCTGTACCACGGCCGGCAGCCCCTACTACAACCCACACGCGCAACGTCCCGCCCTGTATCCGCCCTCCGACGGTTACCGCCCGCCCGAGGATCCGTTGGTCGGCGTTGCGCGGCAGCTCGCCGCAACTCGAGAGCTGAAGCAGCGCCACCCCCGCTTGTGCTTCGTGGGTTCGGCGTACACTTATCTGCAGGAGTGGCTGCCGAATGTGGCGCAGGCCGCTCTGCGCCAGCGAGGTGCCGACGCGATCGGTCTCGGCCGCATGATGCTCTCCTACCCCGAGATGCCGCGCGATGTGCTCGCGGGCGAACCCCTCGAGCGCCGGCGCGTCTGCCGGACGTTCAGCGACTGCACCACCGCGCCGCGCAACGGGCTCGTCTCGGGCTGCTACCCCCTCGACGCGTTCTACAAGCGCCGGCCCGAGTCCGCCGCGCTGGCCGAGGCGAAGCAGCGCGCGAAGAGGGCCGCGTCCTGATGCGCCGCCTGCTTCTGCTGCTTGCCGTTCTCGCGGCCGGCGTTGCCATGGCCTGGTGGGTGTCACGCGGGCCCGCTCCGGCGGAGATTCTCGCCAGCATCGAGGTGCCGCCCTCGCCGGTGCTCTCGCCCGAAGCGGCGCGCGCGGCATTTCGCACGGCCCCCGGCTTTCGTGTCGAGCTGGTGGCCGCCGAGCCGCTGGTGGTCGACCCGGTGGCGATGGATTGGGACGATCGGGGCCGTCTCTACGTCGTCGAGATGCGTGGCTTCATGCCGGACGTCGACGGCACCGGCGAAGATCGTCCGATCGGTCGCGTCGTGGTGCTGGAGGATACGGACGGCGACGGGCGAATGGATCGCAGCGATGTCTTTCTGGACGAGCTGGTGCTGCCGCGGGCCATTGCCGTCGTACCGGAGGGGGTCCTGGTCGGGGCTCCGCCCGACCTGTGGCTATGCCGCGACAGCGATGGGGATCGCGCTTGCGATGCAAGGATACGTATCGCCGACTACGCGGCGGAGGGCCCGAATCCAGAGCACCAGGAGAACGGGCTGCTCGCCGGCCTCGACGGCTGGTTCTACAACGCGAAGTCGCGACGACGGTTTCGCTTCGAGGACGGCGAGCTCGTCGTGGGCGAGACTCAGTTTCGCGGCCAGTGGGGCATGGCGCAGGACGACGCGGGTCGACTCTTCTACAACCACAACTCCGGCTTTCTCTACGCTGACGCCTTTCCCGCCGAGTACGCCTTGCGCCAGTCGGCCACGGGCCTGCGCGTGAAGAAGCCGGGCGTGAATGTGCCGCTCTCGGACGGTGAGCTGGTCTGGGGTATTCGCGTCGCGCCCGGTCTCAACCGCGCCTACGTGGCCGGCACGTTGCGCGAGGATGGGCGCCAGGCGGGCCCCACTGCCATCAGCGGGCTCGCGATTCAGCGCGGAGACCAGTACGGCCCGGAGTACGTCGGGCACGCATTCGTGCCCGAATCTGCGGGTGCGGCCGTGGCGCACTTCGCCATCGAGCGCGAAGGAACGGAGCTGCGCGCCGAGCATCGACTCTATCCGGACGAGACCTGGGGGCAGCGCGAGTTCGTGGCATCGACGGATGAACGCTTTCGCCCGGTCGACGCCGACTTCGGTCCCGACGGTGCGATCTGGGTGATCGACATGTACCGGGGTGTGGTGCAGCACGCGCACTTCGTCTCCGACTATCTGCGCGAGTATGTGCTGGAGCACGGCCTCGAGCCGCCGGGTGCGTTCGGTCGCATCTGGCGCATCGTGCGCGAGGATCGCCCGGTGCCGCCCGGCCCGCCGCCACTGGCAACGCTCGAACAGCAGCTCGCCGCGCTCGACCACCCGAACGGCTGGCTGCGCGATCGGGCCCAGCGCCGCATCGTTCACGAGCGCGCGGCCGGCGCACTGGCTGCCTTGCGCCGGCTCGACGATTTCGCTGCGCGCGGCCGGCTGCATGCTCTCTGGGCGCTCGACGCCCTGACTGCCGTCGATGTCGCGACGTGGCGACGAGCGCTCGGCGATGCCGAGCCGGACGTGCGCAGCGCGGCGCTGCGCGTGGGGGAGGCCCTCTTCGGGCGTGCGGAGATCGATGTTCTGGCCGCCATCGAGCCGCTCCTGGAGGACCCGGATGCCGGGGTGCGCCTGCAGGCGCTGCACAGCTTGGGGTCGCTGCCCCTCGCATCCCGGCCGCTGGAGCGGCTTGCGCGAGTCGGGCGCGCTGGAGATCCGCTCCAAGTACAGGCCGCCATCTCGGGGCTCGCGGGGCTCGAGCTCGTCGCGCTGAGAGCAGAGCTCGAACGGCTGGCAGCTTCCGATCCAACGGATGCGGAGCGCGGCTTCATCGAGGCTCTGGCCGCAGCGGTACACCTCGATGCCCAGCAGCGTGCCGATGCGGTCGTCCGCGTGACCGAGCTATTGGATCTGGTGGACCGGCTGGCCAGCGACGCGCAGCGGGTTGCCGTGCTGGCCGGGATCGCCGATGCACAGCGCAATCCCGGCAGTCGTCGCGTAGAGCTGGCCGCGGCGCACCCGCTCTTCGCGGCCGAGCGCGAGTCGGGTGATGCGGTCGCGGCGAGCATTGCTCGGGTGCGCATTCACATCACCTGGCCCGGCGACCCGCGGCCTGGCGGTGCGCGCGCTCTCAGTGCAGACGAGCAGACGCGGCGCGAGCGAGGTGCCGTGCTCTACGCCCAGAGCTGCGCCAACTGCCACGGAGCCGAAGGTCGCGGCAACGCCGGTCTCGCCCCCGCGCTGGTCGGCTCGCCCTGGGTGCGCGATGCCGATGCCTGGCTGGTGCGCATCGCTCTCCAGGGTCTCACCGGGCCGCTCGAGATGGGCGGCGAGCACTGGAATCTCAGCATGCCCGGTCACGGCCACGACCCGCGTTTCGACGACGACGGGCTGGCCGGCGTGATCACCCACTTGCGGCGCTCCTGGGGCCACGCCGAAGAGCCGGTGTCTCCCGAGAGAGTGGCAGAGATTCGTGCCGCAACGGCGGAGCGGAAGCTGCTCTGGACCGTCGCCGAGCTGCGCGAGCTGCCCGTGGCGCATCGTCTCGATCGCTACGTCGGTGTCTACAGGATCCCGCTATTGGCGGAGATCGTAATCGGCCGCCGCGATGCGATCCTCACCCTCGGACGCGGCTCCAGCGGCGTCGCGGAACTCGAAGAGATCGGAAACGGAATGTTCGCCGGTCCCGACCTGACGATCCAGTTCGAAGCCGATGAGGGCGGCAACGTCGAGCGTGCGCGGCTCGACTACCAGGGCACTTCGGTCCCGCTCTCGAAGGCGGAGTAGACGCGCTCCCAGGCGCCTAGGCCGGCTCGCGGTAGTCCGGGAAACGACGGCGCACCAACCGCTTCTTGTGCATCACGTCGATGGCGTTCAGCACATCGCGGCGGCTCACCTGGCCGATCAGGCGCTCGTCCTCGAGGACGGGCAGCCGGCGAATCGCCGTGGTCATGAAGCAGTGCGCAATGCGGTAGACGCCGACTTCCGGCTCGATGGTTCGCGCATCGGTCGACATGAAGTGCTCGACCAGTCCGCCTTCCTCCTGCTCGTCACCGAGGAACTCGTCCGAGGAGAGCATGCGCAGGCAGTCGAGCTCGGAGAGGATCCCGATCAGGCGGCGGTCGTCGTCGACCACCGGCGCGCCGGAGATGCCGTGCTTGAGCAGCAGCTTGATCGCATCGTAGATCAGCTGGTCGGCGCGAAATGTCACCAGGCTCGTCGCCATGATGTCGCGGGCCGTAAGGATTCGACGTGCTTCTTGCATGGTCGCCTCCGTCAGCTACAGGGGCCGGTGTTGGCCTCCTCCACAGCGTAACCCGGCGGTTCGGTGCGGCACAAGTGCGGCACAAGTGCAGCTCGCCACGCCACG
Organism: Deltaproteobacteria bacterium; assembly: GCA_019310965.1. Taxonomy (GTDB): domain Bacteria; phylum Myxococcota_A; class UBA9160; order UBA9160; family SMWR01. The sequence goes on along the minus strand of JAFDDG010000001.1, from coordinate 67,573 downwards.
CCCCGAATCGGCTGCAATCTCGGCGTTCGTGAGCGACAGTTGCATGCGCCGTGGAGGCGTCGCTGGCTGCCCCACGCATCGAGTTTCCGGGAGGAGATGCAGATGTCGAGAAGTTGGACGCTGGTTCTCTGCGTATGCGCTCTCGCGCTCGGTTGGGTGCTCTCGACCGCGGCCTCCACGAGCCGCGGCGGCCTCGACGCCGGCGTGGCCGCATTTGTCGAGAAGATCCGAGCTGCCGAAGTGCAGGTCCGCGAGTCTCCGTCGTTTGGCAGCGACGCGGAGCAAGCCGGAGGCTACGTGCACCTGGCCCGTGCGATCATCCGGGCGCTCGAGGAGGGCGTGCTGCAGGATCCCGACTACCCGTACTTTCGCATCCTCGATTTCTGGCTGCGGGAGGGCGGCGACAATCCCGACCAGCGCTACGCCTTCTCCCCGCTTCGCGGAGGCGAGGCGTATCGGATCTGGGGAGATCTGGGCTCGGCGCGCCGGATCGAGTTTCAGCTCTACGCGGGCGAGCCGTGGGCTGGAACGGGTCGCTCCGTCGGCTACCTCGCTTTCGAAGACATGGCGGTGGACGACGACGGGACCTTTGTCGTGAATCTCTCGAAGCAGCGGAACGCAGGAGACGCCAACTGGCTCGAGAATCCCGCTGCTGCCACCACCGTCTTCGTCCGTCACATCTACGACGACTGGAACGAGGAAGTGCCGGGGCACGTGCACATCGACCGGGTCGGCTACGAAGGGCGCCGGCGACCGCCCGACACCCGCGATGCGCTCGCGGCCCGCTTCTTCGCCGCCGCGGAGATGCTCGAGAAATCGGCGACCCGATGGCCGGACTTCGTCGCCCAGCGCTACGTCGGGCCCGGCCCGGCCAACCGCATGTTGCCGCTGGTCGACACCTACGCGCTCGGGGGCGCCAAGGGCCGCTGGATGTCCGGGGGCCACTTCGATCTGCCGCCGGGCCAGGCGTTGCTGATCGAGACCTGGCCCACCAGCGCGCAGTACCAGGGCGTTCAGCTCACCGACATGTGGTTCGCATCCCTCGAGCACGCGAACCAGGTGTCGAGTCTCACGACGCGCCAGTCGCGGGCATCGGCGAATGGGGCCTATCACTACGTGGTGAGTCGTGAGGATCCGGGATCAGCCAACTGGCTCGACACGGGGGGCCTGGCGCGAGGCGTCTTCTTGCTGCGCTACGACGGCGTGCGGGGTGAGATTCCCGAAGCGCAGCGTCCGTCTGCCGAACTCGTCGAGCTGGCATCGTTGGCAGAGCGGATACCGGGCTTCACGCGGGTCTCCGAATCCGAGCGGGAGGGCGTGCGCAGCGCCCGGCGACGTCATCTGCAACTGCGCTCGGGACGCTGAGCGGCCCAACGTCGCGCGCGTCTCAGCCGTTCGCGGCCGCGGCTGCGGCGCGCCCGGCCCGCCTGCCGAAGAAGCTGGCGTCGCCCAGGGACATGCCGCTGCTGTAGCCCTGCTTCGCGATGCCCGAGGCGGTGCGACCCGCCGCGAAGAGACCGGGGATGGGGTCTCCCGCCGAGCCCAGCACGCGTGCGCTCGCATCGATGCGGAGACCGCCCAGGGTGAAGGCCGAGTAGAGGGCGTTCTCGGTCGAGAGATCGATGGCGCCGTACGGCGGCTTGGCGATGGGCTTCAGGTAGTGCGCGCCCTTGTGAAACAGCGGGTCCTCGCCGCGCTCGGCGTGGCGGTTGTAGAAGGCGACGGTGTCCTGGAGGCAGCCCTCCGCCAGGCCGAGCTCGGCCTCGAGCTCGGCGATGCTCTCGCCCACGCCGGCGACCTCGATCGGAAACAGGCCCGACCGCTCGAAGCTGTCGTCGTCGACGATCAGAAACGCGCGCCCGTCCTGATGCAGCAGGCTGAACTCGCCGGCTCGGCCCATGTAGGCGTCCTCATTCAGGTAGCGCTGGCCGAAGCGGTTGACGAAGATGCCTTCGCGCAGCCGATTCGGTGGAAATAGCGCCAGGCTGATGTCGCCGGTCTCCATGCGGATGGCCTCGCCGCCGGCGGCCAGGCCGAGACGAATGCCCGTGCCGTCGTCGTTCTCGGTTCCCACCTTGTAGCCGCAGCGCTTCAGCACGGGGGCGTATTGCTCGAGCATGGCATCGTTGTAGATGAAGCCGCCTGCCGTGAGGAGGACGCCGCCCCGTGCACGGATGTGTGCTTCGCCGTCCACCGTACCCACGACGGCGCCGCTGACGCGGCCGTCGCTGGCGAGCACGAGTGCTTCACAACGACTCTGCACCCGCGTCGCGACTCCGGCCGCGTCGGCGGCCATCACCAGCTGCCGCATCAGCAGGCTGCCCTTGTTCTGGACCTGCTGCGTGATGTGCCCGCGAGGCGCCGGCTTCGCGATCCGGTTGAATGGGTGCACGTGCTCGTTGCCGGAGAACGTGAGCCCCTCGTCGGAGCCAAAGGGCTCGTGGGCGCCTGCGAAGAACTCGGGCTTGAAGGGTACGCCCCGGGCCACGAGCCAGTCGAAGTGCTCGAGGCTGCCCTCGCAATAGGGCTCGATGAGCTGCGCGTCGGGCTCGGGGCCGCACGCGGCCATCATGTACTTGAACATCTCCTCGGCCGTGTCATCGAAGCCGCACGCCTTCTGGATCGGCGTTCCGCCGCCGAGGTAGAGGAGCCCACCCGACAGTGCGGAGGTGCCGCCGGCGCCCCCCGCGCGCTCGAGCAGGGTCACCTTGGCACCGGCGTGGGCGGCCTCGATTGCCGCGCAGATCCCCGCGCAGCCCGCGCCCACGATGAGGACGTCGCACTCGTCGCTCCAGTTTGCGACGTCACGCTCGTCGCGGCGCAGGCGTTGGCTGTCGTTCATCTCACTCGTCATCGTGGGTAGGGGCTGCTTCCGGAGTGCCGCCGCGCCGAAGAGTCAGTCCCGGCTGGTGTCTAGTCACCGCATGGTCGGAAGCGCACCAGCGTGATGTCGTCGACATCCTCGAATGCCGCCTCCACCCGCATGCCGACCGAAACGGCGTCCACCTCGCAGCCGACGATGTTCGCAGACATACGGGGGCCTTCGTCGAGCTCGACGATTGCGACGGCGAAGGGCACCTGCGAGGCCAGCGCCGGATCGTGTCCCACGCGATCGACCGTGAAGGCGTGGACGCTGCCGCGCCCCGAGACGGTTTCCCACTGCCAGTCGACGCCGAGGCAGCTAGGGCAATGGCTGCGTGGATAGAAGAAGAATCCGTCGCGCGGGCAGCGCTGCAGCACCAGACGCTTTTCGCGTGCTCCCTCGAAGAAGGGGCGGCTCGTATCGGTGGGAGTCGGCAGCGGGCGGCCGTCGCTGGCGTAACGCATCATCACGCGCCCTCCAGGATGAGGGCTGACTGCTCTGCCAACATGCCGCCGGTGCCGTTGGCGTAGGCGAGGTCGACCTTCGCAAGCTGGTGTTCGCCCGCGCGGCCCTGGATCTGCCGCACCGCCTCGGTCACGTGCGAGAGCCCACCGGCGATGCCGGCCTGGCCCATGCCGAGCTGGCCGCCGTGTGTGTTGAGCGGCCAGTCGCCGCCGTCGAAACGCAGGTCGTGCTCCTCGACGAAGGCGCCGCCCTCGCCCTTCTTGCAGAAGCCGGCGTCCTCGATCGTGAGCAGCACGGTGATCGTGTAGCAGTCGTACATCGACGCCATGTCGATGGCCGAGCGTTCGACGCCGGCCATGGCGAAGGCGCGGTCTGCCGCGAGACGGATCGGGCTCTCGAGCAGGTCCGGCGCGTAGGTGAGGCTCTTGTGGGTCAGGTGCTCGCCGAAGCCGCTCACGAAGACGGGCCGGTGCGGCGCACGCTCTGCGCGCTCGCGGGTGGTGACGACTAGCGCTCCGCCACCCCAGCACGGCATGACGATCTCGAGGAGCTTGAGCGGGTCGGCCACGCGACGCGAGCTCATCACGTCTTCGATGCTGATCGGCTTGCCCTGGAAGATCGCCTGCGGGTTCGCCTGGGCGTTGTGACGCTCCTGCACGGCGATTTTCGCCAGGGTCTCTTCGCGCAGGCCGAAGCGATCCATGTAGCGGCTCGCCACCATGGCGAAGCTCGGCGTGGCGGCGGCGAGGCCGGCGGGCAGCTCGAACTGTCCCTGTGGTGAGCCCCAGGCGTCGCCGCCGAGGTAGGCGGGCATCTGCAGCTTGCCCATGCTGTTCCCGATGTCGGGGGGAGGTGGCGGCGGCAGGGACGGGCAGAGGATGAGGGCGGTCTCGCACGCGCCGACTTCGATGGCCGCAGCGGCCCGCCAGACCATGCCCACCGCGGTTGCGCCGCCGAGGTCGACCACCTCGCTGAAGTTCGAACGCAGCCCCAGGTACTCGGCCAGCGCCGAGGGCGCGAACATCGGCGATTCGGGCAGGCCTCCGATCAGGAAGCTGTCGACCTCGTCCTTGGCGATCTCGGCGTCCGCCAGCACTTCGGCCGCGAGCTGGGCCGCTGCCTCCAGGGCGAAGGTCGGCTTCGGCCAGACCCGCTGGGGTGTCCATTCCACGAATCCGGCGATGGCTGCTGCGCGTTTTCCCATGTTGGCTCCCGATGGCTGGCAAGGGCTGGTCGACCGGCCGCCATGATGCCACGTGTCGCCGCGGAATGACCCGCGAGTCCAGCTCCCGGGTCGAGAAAATGCCCCGGTCCATCGCTGCAGCGCGATCCGCTGACGCTTCCATTCGCGTGGGAATCTGACGTATTCTGGCGTCACGATGGCTGCCGAAGTGCTGTTGCCGGACATCGACTTTGCCCATGCGGAGGCCCCCGATCTCCACGCGTTGATCGATTCGACCCGCGAGCACGGGCCGGTGGTGCCCGTCCGCTACCACGGGCAGAGGGCACTCCTGTTGACCGGCTACCAGGAGGTGCGGGCCGCCTTCGGCGACGAAGAGCATTTTGAGTCCAAGGCGTTCTACAGCGTGCACGCCGAGCCGAGTCAGGGCCGCACCATGCAGGCGATGGCGAAGGAGGAGCATCGTCGCAATCGCGCTCTGGTCTCGCGCTCCTTCGTTCCCAACCGGATCGCGGCGTACGTGGAGGGCTGCATCACCGAGGAGGCCGAGCGGCTCGTGCAGGCCCTCGCCGCCGAAGCGTCGGTGGATCTGGTCGAAAGTCTGGCGCGTCCGTTCCCATTCTCTGTCATCACGCGGCTGCTCGGTCTGCCCGTGGAGGACGAGGCGCGCTTTCTCGAGTGGGCGCTCAAGCTGATCGACTATCCCTGGGATCCGGAGGGTGCGCTGCGCGCCCGCCAGGAGTTCAGCGACTACCTGAAGCCCGTGCTGGATCGGCGGCGCGCCGAGCCCGGGGACGACGTGCTCTCGATCCTCGCCACGGCCGAGCTCGAAGGCGAGAGCCTCGGCGACGAGGAGATCTTCTCGTTTTGCCGCCTGCTTTTTCCGGCGGGTTCGGATACGGCATACAAGAATCTTGGCAGCCTGCTGGCCACGATCCTCACCACTCCCGGCATGCGCGAACGCGCGCGCGGCAGTGATCAGGAGCGGGACGATCTGGTGCAGGAGGGGCTTCGCTTGCACCCGCCGGTGGCGCTGCTGCCGCGGACGTGCAGCCGGGACACCGAGGTGGCCGGCGTGCAGATCCTGAAGGGCACCCCGATGCTATTCGGTATCCACCCGGCGAATCGAGACGCCTCGATGTTCCCGGATCCGCACCGCTTTGATCCGGATCGGCCGAACCACGGCCAACACTTGTCGTTCGGGTACGGTGAACACTTCTGCCTGGGCTCGCACCTCGCGCGCCGCGAGCTCGAGACGGCGGTCAAGGTGCTCTTCGAACGCTTCCCCGACGTCGAAATCGAGCCGGGGCGAGAGATCGTGTTCAGCCGATGTGTGCTGCGCGGCGTGCGCGATCTGTGGGTACGCCCGGAGCCGCATTAGGCCACGCTCGCGGGTCCGGCAGCGCGTTCGCCGAGATGGGCGTCTCTATGCCCTGCCCTCGAGACGCAGGCGGGCCCGGCTTCGCTTGCGCCAGCGCGCCAGCGCGCGATTCAGGTCGTTGGCGGTCACGTAGAGCGCGGGCACCAGGAAGAGCGTCACGCCCGACGACAGTGCCAGGCCCCAGCCGAGCGCCAGGGACATGGGCGACATGATCGGGTCCCAGCCGCCGAGGCCGTAGGCCGTCGGCATGACGCCTCCGAAGGTCGAGAGGCTGGTCACCAGCACCGGACGCAGGCGCGTGACCAGCGCGTCGATCATCGCTCGGGTGCGAGCCTCCTCACCCTCGCCTCGGGCGCGACGCTGGGCCTGATGCACCGAATCCACCATCACGATCGACGCATTCACCACCACGCCCGCGAGGCCGATGGTGCCGATCACCGGCAGCAGCGAGAAGTTCATGCCGTGGGCGAAGAAGGTCAGCGCCACGAATGCGGCGGAGAAGGGCACCACCGCGATCACGAAGAAGGCTTCGAGAAAGGAGCCGAGCATGATCGCGATCACCGCGCCGATGGCGATCACCACCACGACGGCCACGGCCCCGAGCTCGCCGGTGGCGCGCCGCGATTGGATCACCTCGCCGCCGATCTCGAGCTCGATGTCGCTGCGCCCGGCATAGCGCGGCAAGAACTCGTCCTCCAACAGCTCTGCGACGGTCGTGGAGGTGTGTCCGCTGCTCGGCGAGAAGCCAGCCGTCACGGTCGCGGAGCGCGCGCCGTTGCGGTGCTGGATCTTGGCGAGGGCGGGAATCTCGGCGGGCGAGACCACGTCTCGCAGCAGCACCAGCTCGCCGCGAGAGTTGCGCACCGGCGCCTCGAGCAGTGAATCGAGGGAGCGCCGTGCGGCTGGCTCGAACTGGACGCGGATTTCCGTCGTCTCGTCGAGGTCGCGAATCTCCGAGGCCACGAGCCCAAAGAAGGCGGCCTTCAGCGTGAGGCCCAGCTCCTTCGCATCGAGCCCGCGCATGGCCAGCCGCTCGGGGTCGAGGTTTAGGTCGATCTGACGCATGCCCGCGCGCTCGTCCACCGCCACGTCCACCACACCGTCGATGCTCTCGAGGTACTGCCTCAGGGCCACCGCCGTCTGGCGTCGCAACACGTCGTCGTTGGCCAGGATGTAGACCATGACCGGCTGCAGGCCCGGCGGACCATCGACCTGGGCCTCGAAGGTGACGGTCGCGTTCTCGGGAAAGCGCAGGCGATCGCGGAGGTACTCGATCCATTCGGCCGAGACCTTCTGCTTCTTATCCGCGACGAGGTGGGCGCTGATGAAACCCTCGTTCTCGGCGGAGCCGTACTCACGGTCGATGGCCAGGGTGTCCTGATGACCGACGCGTGAGGTGAGGGCGATCAGGTCCTGGCCCATCAGCGCCGGAAGCTGTGCCTGGATGGCGTCGATGCTGGCCTCGGTCTGTTCGAGTGAGGTTCCCGGCGGCAGCGTCACCTTGATCGCAAAGCCGGGCGAGGAGTCCTGGGGGAAGAACTCGAATTCGAGACGCGGAACCACGAGAGCCACGATGAGGAAGAAGATGGCTCCGAAGGCGGCGATCACCTTCCCGCGCTGGGGCAGCATGCGCTCCAGGCCGGTCCGGTAGAGCGCCTCGAGGCGAACGACGAAGGCTCGCTTCGGTCGCGGACGCGCATCGGCGCGCACCATCGACATGTGGGCCGGCAGGATCAGAAATGATTCGAGCAGTGACAGCGCCAGCGCGATGCAGACGACGGCCGGAACCTGCCAGATGAGCTTCGAGGGCATGCCGCCGATTGCGAGCATCGGCGCGAAGGCCAGCAGGGTCGTGGCGGCCGAGGCGATCACCGGACGAGCGACCGACAGTGTGCCGGAGACCGCGGCGTCGGCGGGCGAATGCCCTTCCTGGCGGCGCAGCAGGATCTTCTCGGCCACGACCACGGCGTCGTCGACCAACATGCCCAGCACGATCACGAAGGCGATGGACGAGACGAAATTGATCGTCATCCCCACATGGGGCATCACCGCGATGACACCGAGGATGACCAGCGGGACACCGGCGCAGACCCAGATGGCGGCGGAAGGCGCGAGAAATAGAAACACGATCGTCGCGACGAGCACGACGCCCATGCCGCCGTTGCTGGCGATCACCTTCAGGCGGTTGCGCATCTCATAGGAGGCGTCGTTCACGATCGTAGTCGTGACGCCCGGCGGCAGCGTCAGCGCGGCCAGGGCGCGGTCGATGCTCTTCCTGGTGCTGACGATGTCGGCATCTGGTTTCTTGTTGGCGATCAGGGAGAGGCCGGGCCGGCCGTTGGTGCCCGCGATCAGTCCCGTGTCCTTGCGGTCGAGCTCCAGGCGAGCGACGTCTCGCACCCGCAGAGGCCCGTTGTCCTGGAAGCGCAGGATCACGTCGCCGACCTCGAAGGGGTCGTGGAAGCGGCCCCACATCACCACCTGGCGCCGCGCACCCGCGCTCTCGAGCACGCCGCCGGTTTCCGAGACGTTGCGGCGCTGGATCGCGCGGACGGTGTCGAGGAGCGTCACCCCGTGCGCGCGGGCCGCGGCCGGGTCGACGAGCACGCGCAGCTCGGGGTCGGGCAGCCCGACCACGTTCACCGCGCCGACCCCCTCCGCTCGCAGCAACGCGCGCTCGACCATGCGCGCCGCCTCGGGGAGCGTGCTCTTGTCCCCGGATAGTGCCACCTCGAGCACCGGCTGCTTCGTCGGGTCGAAGCGGTAGAGCTTCGGCTTGTCGCGCATGTCGTCGGGGAAATCCGTGATCGCATCGAGCGCGTTGCTGATTTCGCGTTCCTTCTCGGCGATCTCCTTGTCCGGAGTGTCGTCGTCCAGCTCGATGGAAGTCACGCTGCGGTTGTCCGTGACGACGGTGGTGAAGTTCTCGAGCCCGTCGATTTCTCCCAGCTCGTCTTCGATCGGGATGGTGACCTTCGTCTCGATGTCCCGGGCCGAGGCGCCCGGCAGGTTCGCCGTCACCACGAAGCGCGGTAGCTCGGCGTCGGGGTAGCCCTCGATATTGGTCCGAAGGGCCGTCCCGATGCCCAGCACGACGACGGTCACAGTGAGAATGTTGACGAGCAGGTGGCGCTCGACGAAGTAGCGAACGAGGCGTTCCATGGCGGGTTACGGGTTGGCGCCGGCCGCGATGTCCGATGAGTTCCCCTGGACGTTGACGACGCTGCCATCCTCGAGGGCGAACTGCCCCTCGTAGACGACCTGCTCACCCTCTCCGAGCCCCTCGAGGATCTCGACCCAATCGCCTTCGCTGCGCCCGGTGCGAAGCGCGCGGACACGAGCGGTCGCCCGGCCGCCAACGCGCTCGATCACGAAGACCGCCGGCTGGCCGTCGCGGCGCATGAGCGCCCCGCGTCGGGTCAGGAGGTGTTGCTCGCGACTCGCATCCGGTAGACCGATGCGCGCCACCAGCCCGTCGCGCATGCGCTCCGCCGCATTGTTCATCCAGAGCTCGATCTCGTAGGTGCCCTCGGCGCGATCGGCGACGCGCCCGACGCTCTGCAGCGTGGCTTCGAAGCTCTCGCCGCCGAGATCCGCAAAGCTCACCCGGGCCACGCTTCCGGCGGAGAGTCGGGCCGCTTCGCGCGCCGTCACGCCGCCGAAGATGCGCACCCGCGAGAGATCGACCACGGTTGCTACGGGCGTGCCCGGCGTCACGAAGTCGCCGATGTTCACCGAGAGCGAGTCGAGAGTGCCGGAGAACGGCGCGAGGATGCGCGTGTCGGCGAGGTCTCGCTTGGCGGTGTCGCGATTGACCCCGGCCAGGGCGAGCTCGTCGCGCGCGCGATCGAGGCCGTGGCGCAGGTCGTCGAGGCGCTGACTGCTGATCGCCGATTCGGCGACGAGCTTCTGGCCGCGCTCGAACTCGCGCTCGGCATGGGCCAGCACTGTGCGCGCCGCTTGCAGCGATGCGGCGGCGCGCGCCAGCTCGAGCTCGAAACGCGAGGCCTCGAGTTCCACCAACAGATCTCCGGCAGCGACCCGCGTTCCCGGCTCGACGGCGCGCGCCACGACGCGCCCCTGGGTCTCCGCCGTCACCGCCGCGCGGTGAAATGCCCGTACCGTGCCGGTGACGGAGCCCGCAGATTCGAGCTTGCCGCGGCGTACGGGTTCTGCGCGTACCCGCAGGCGCGTCTCGAGCGCGAGATCGGAGCCCGGCTCCGGGTCGCCGCCGTCGGCCTGGCTCGGATCGCCGCAGCCCGCACCTGCCAGCAGCAGCGCGCCGACGGCAGTCGCCAGCCAGGCCTTTTCCGAGGCGTTGAGGGGGATCATCCAGATTTCTCCGATCGGGCGCGGATTCCATGGGCAAGGAGCTTGCGGTTGTGTTCGATCAGGCGATCTGGAAAAGCAGCGTCGAGCTGCACTCCGATGCGTTCTCCCAGGATCGGCAGCATCAAGAGCGGGAACGTGGAGAGACTCACCAGGGTCATGACCATCAGCTGGGGGTCGAGGTCCGCGCGAAGCACACCGCGTTCCTGCTCCTCTTCGAGCCAACGGATCATAAGCGTTAGCGGGCCGGCGCCGAAACGATCGGCGAAACCGTCGTGTACCTGCGGATGCGGAGCCGCCAGCACCTCGCGAATGATGAGCTGCGGCAGCCACGGGTCCGCCGTCAGCGCCGCCACCTGGATGCGCAAGAGCTCGTCCAGGCGGTCGCCGCCGCTGCCTTCGCCCTCGGCGAGCAGGTTCTGTACCTGCGCGGTCACCCGCTCGAAGCCGCGCTGGAACATGGCTTCGTACAGCCCGCTCCGGTCGCCGAAGTAATAGGCGATCATTCCGGTGCTCACGCCCGCCCTTGCGGCGATCTCGCGCAGGCCGCAGGCGTCGAAGCCCTGCTCGATGGCGAGCTCGGTGGCGGCGTCGAGCAGCTGCTGCTTCACCTCGGCGGCGCGCGGGTCGTCCTGGCGGGGACGGCCGGGCCGGCGCGGGGAGGCGCTTGCGCTGGAGGGGCGGGGCATGCCGGTAAATTAATCGATCGGTCGATTAATTCAAGGTCTCGGATTGCAGGTACAGTTGGGCGCCGCCGGCTACGGCGAAGCGGCGCCGACGCCGGCGATGCTCTTGCGCGCAAACCCGCCCGCTCCGGCTGCGCCGTCGGAGCTCGAGATCCGAACCGTGCGCAGTTGGACCGAAGCCGAGCGCCTCCGTGGCGTGGCGGAGCGCGGCTTTGGCATGCCGGCCGGCATGGGCAGCGTCGCCATCTCGGATGCCGTCATCGCGCATCCCGATACGGAGCTGTATCTCGGCTGTGTCGACGGCGTGCCCGTCGCGACGGCGCTCCTCCAGATGTCGAACCGCGTCGCCGGAATCCATTGCGTGGCCTGCGAGGACGAATGCCGCCGCCGCGGCTACGGCAAAGCCCTCACCCGGGCCGGCGTCGCCGGCGGCGCTGAACGCGGAGCCTCGATCGCCAGTCTCCAGGCGTCGGAGATAGGCCGGCCGTGTACGCGCGCATGGGCTTCGACTTGCTCGCCCACTACCACTTCTACGTGTCGCCCGGGGCGGACACCTCGAACGCTTTCCCCTCCGAGCCCCCCGCGTTTTGACACGAGGAGCTCGGCTCGCCACAGTGGAGCGCCCATGTCCGCCGAACCTCGCAAATTGGAGCGCCTCGTCGCCGGCCAGGAGATCCTCTTCGGCGGCGATCGGGTGGCCAGCGTCTCCGCGGAGCTGGCCGCTGCCTTCGTGCCCGGCGATCAGCTGCGGGTGGTGGAGCGCAGCGGCGAGCTGCTGCACATCCCGGCCGCCGAGGTGGCCGTTGCCGCCGCCGCCGTGGAGCGTGCCCAGCGGGCGTTTCGCGCCATGGGCGGCGTGGACGATGAGCAGATCTCGCGCTTCTACGAGGAGTTTGCGCAGCGCCTCGAATCGGAGGAGGTCTGGAGCGAGATCGCCGCCGCGAATGCCGAGGACGTGGGCCGAGCGACCGCGCGCGGCCGCTCGACCACGCGCCTGGTGGCCGGCGACAAGCTGCGCCGCGGCATGCTCGAGGGGCTGCGGGGCTGGATCGGAACGGGCTCGCGGCGCGGTCAGCTGATCGAGCGCGTCGATCACGACGGTTGGCGCGCTGAACTGGTCGGCGCCGAGCTGGGTGTGATCGCCTTCATCTTCGAAGGGCGCCCGAACGTGCTGGCGGACGCCACCGGTGTGCTGCGCGGCGGCAACACCGTCGTGTTTCGCATTGGCAGCGACGCCCTCGGCACGGCCCAGGCGATGATGCGCCTGGCGCTCGACCCGGCGCTCGCAGCCGCCGGGCTGCCCGAGGGCTCCGCCGCGCTCGTCGAGAGCACCTCCCACGCCGCGGGCTGGGCGCTCTTCTGCGATGCAAGGCTCTCGTTGGCCGTGGCCCGCGGATCAGGCCGGGCTGTCGCCACGCTCGGCGCGCTGGCGCAGCAAGCCGGCATCCCGGTGAGCCTGCACGGCACCGGCGGTGCCTGGATCGTGGCCGGCGCCAGCGCGAAGCCCGAAGCGCTGACCAGCGCGGTGGTCGAGTCGCTGGATCGCAAGGTCTGCAACACGCTGAACGTGCTGTGCCTGCCGCGTGCTCGCGCCGCGGAGCTCACCCCCGTGTGTCTTGCTGCACTCGATCGCGCGGGCGAGGCGCTGGGTCAGGCCTACCGTCTCCACGTCGTCGAGGGCGACGAGGCCGTCGTGCCCGCCGCGTTCTTCGAAGAGGACGTCTCGGTCACGCGCGCCGAGGGCGCCGTCAGCGAGAAGCGGGCGGACCGCATTCCCGAGGTCGAGCTCGCCACTGAGTGGGAGTGGGAGCAGACCCCGGAAATCACGTTGAAGCTCGTCGACGATGTCGATCACGCTGTCGATCTATTCAACACCTACAGCCCGCAGTTCGTCGCGAGCCTGATTTCGGAAAACGCTGCGGAGGCGGAGCGCTTCTATCAGCGCGTGAACGCGCCCTTCGTCGGCGACGGCCAGACTCGCTGGGTCGACGGTCAGAAGGCCTTGAATCGCCCCGAGCTCGGGCTCTCGAACTGGCAGCACGGCCGGCTCTTCGGCCGCGGCGGAGTGCTGAGCGGAGACAGTGTCTACACGGTGCGCACGCGAGTGACGAGCGAGCGTTGACGCTGCGCCGGTCGGGAGGTCCCTCATGAAACTGACGATCTTCGGCGCCACGGGAACCGTCGGCAGGGAGTGTGTCGAGCAAAGCCTCGAGGCGGGGCACGACGTGACCGTGCTCGTTCGAACGCCGGCCAAGCTCTCGGAGAATGTGCGCTCGCGCGTCCAGGTGGTGGAAGGCGACGGGCTCGACGGCGCTGCAGTCGCTCGTGCGATTCCCGCAGGCACGGCGGCGGTGCTCTTTGCGGTCGGCGTCGGCAAGAGTTCTCCCGAAGACTTGTGCACCGATGTCACGCGTCACATCCTGGCGGCGATGCCGGGCGCCGGTGCGCGCCGCCTGGTGTGGGTCGGCGGCGGCAGCACGCCTGTCGCTCGCGACGACGTGACCTTCGGCGCCAGGTTCGTCGAGTTCTTTGCGGATACCTTCATGGGGCTGCGGCATCGCGACAAGGAGCACCAGCTCGAGTTGCTCGAGGCGAACAGGCAGGTGGAGTGGATCGGCTTGCGTCCGCTCGTCATTCGCGGGGGCCCGAGGCGCGAGGTGTACCGAGTGGGCTACGACCGCTACAACATGCTGTCGACGATCAGTGCCGCCGACATCGCGCATGCGATGCTCGCCATGCTCGAGAACGACAGCTGGCTGCACGAGGCACCGATCATCCAGTACTGAGCGGGAGGCACCCGCCGCGACGGACAGGTTTGCAGTCGGCCGGGACGAGCCCGAGCCGCGGTCGGGGGAAACGCACGGTGACGAACGCGATCGAGTCCATCGAGCTCCGCGTCGGTCCGCACCGCTTCGACGCGAAGGCTGCCGGTCCCGCCGGCGGGGAGCTGGTGCTGCTGTGTCATGGCTTTCCGCAGACGTCGCATGCCTGGCACAAGCTGATGCCGGCGCTCGCGGCCGCGGGATTTCGGGCGGTGGCGCCAGACGGGCGGGGTGTTTCGCCCGGGGCGCGCCCGGCCAGTGTCGCGGACTACGAGATCGAACATCTGGTGGCGGACGTGATCGGCTTTGCCGACGTGCTGGGAGCCGAGCGCTTCCATTTCGTCGGTCACGACTGGGGGGGGCTCCAGGGGTGGCAGGTGGCGGGTCGCCACCCCGACCGCCTGATCACACTGAACGTCCTCTCGACGCCCCACAACTGCGCCTTCCGCCGCGCCAGGGAGGCGGGCAGCGGCGACCAGGCGCAGCGCTCGGCCTACTTCGAGATCTTTCGGACGCCCGGGGCGGGTGAGGACATGTGGATCGGCAACGGGCGCGAAGGCCTGCGTGAGCTCTACGCCGCCGCGGGGCTCTCGTCAGACGAGGTCGATCCCTACGTCGAAGTCTTCAGCGATCGCGCCGCGCTGACGGGGATGCTCAACTGGTACCGCGCCGGCGAGCCCACCTGGGACCGCGGTCTGGGCCGCATCGCGGTGCCCACCCTCTACTGCTGGGGCTCCGAGGACCCTGCGCTCGGTCGCGAGGCGGCGGAAGGGACGGCGGAATGGGTGGAGGGACCCTACCGCTTCGAAGAGTTCGAGGGCTTTGGCCACTGGTTGCCGGAGCAGGGCGGGCCCAGGCTCGAGGCCGTGCTGCTCGAGCATCTGCGTCACGGAGGAGAGTCAGCATGACGGCCGACGCTCTCGTCGACATCGAACGGATCCGCCAGCTCAAGGCGCGTTACTGCCAGCTCATGGACCAGAAGCGCTGGGACGAGTGGGAGCAGGTCTTCTGCGAAGAGGTCGTGATCGACACCACCCAGGAAGGCTCGCCGCTGATTCACGGTCGCGCCGCGTTCCGCGAGTTCCTGCCGCCGGTCCTCGAAGGCGTGCAGACGGTGCACCACGCCCACATGCCGCAGATCGAGATCACCGGGCCGGACACCGCGACGGGTGTGTGGTCGATGGAGGACATGCTCTGGTGGCCCGCAAGCCAGGGTGGGCGCAGGCTCTGGGGGATGGGCTGGTACTTCGAGAAGTATCGCCGCGACCCGGATGGAGAGTGGCGCATCCTGGAGCTGAAGCTGCGGCGGATTCGCGTCGAGGTGAACGGCGAGCAGGTGTTTCCACCGCCCGCGGACGGTGGTGCCTGAAGCCCAGCGGTTGCATTGCGCCGGTCAGCGCGTCGCTTCGATCCAGTCGACGATGATGCGCGCGGCCTCCTCGCCGCAATCTTCCTGCCAGAAGTGACCGGCTCGCTCCAGTGTCTGGTGCGGTTGGTGCTTGGCGCCCGGTACGCGCTCCTGGAAGATCGCCTCCCAGCCGTGGGTCGACGGATCGGAATCGCCGAACAAGGTGAGAAAGGGTCGGTCGAAATCGGCGAGCGCGCGCCAGATGGCGAGGTTCCGCGCGCTGCCCGGGTCGTTTCGCGTCACCGGGATCAGCGCGGGAAACTGGCGCATGCCGGCCTTGTGCCACTCGCTGGGGAAGGGTGCGTCGTAGGCCGCGGCGACATCCGGAGCCACCTCTCGCGCCGTGACGCCGTGTATCGATTCGCTGGCCACGAAATCCACCGCCCGGTGCGAATGCAGCATCCAATCGAGCAGAAAGCCACCCACCGTCTGGTCCGCCTCGCCGGTCGAGTGATTCGCCAGCGTGATGCGGCCCGCGAACTCCGCCTCGGTGGTGTGCAGCATGGTGTTGCCGGCCACCACGCGCGCGAAGCGGTCGGGCTCCCGCGCCAGCACGCCCAGTGCGATCGGGCCACCCCAGTCCTGGCAGACGAGGGTGATGTTGCTCAGGTCGAGGGACAGCACCAGCTCGTGCAGGCAGTCGATGTGTCGCTCGAACGTATACTGGGCGGGACTCGTCAATTTGTCGGAGCGCCCGAAGCCGATGTGGTCCGGCGCAACCGCGCGCAGCCCGGCCGCCACGAAGACCGGCACGAGCTTGCGATACAGGTAGGACCAGGTCGGCTCGCCGTGGGCCATCAGAACGACGGGCGCGTTTCGCGGCCCCTCGTCGACGCAGTGCATGCGCAGGGTTCCGCTGCCGAGGGGGCTCGCGACGTCGACATAGTGCGGCTCGAACGGAAAGCCCGGCAGGTTCGAAAATCGAGAGTCGTCCGTGCGGATGACCGGCGGCGCGTCGGGGCCGACGGTCGGAACGCTGGCCATGCAGCACCTCCGGGTGGCACGCCATGGTAACCGAGTGAGGCATAGATGGGCGTGGGGCCGCGGTTCCGACGTCCGGCGCTGCGGCTCAATCCGGGCGCAGGGCCTCGGCCGTGAGTGCCGGATTGAAGAACTCCCGGATTCCACAGATGCGCCCTTCGCGGAAGCGCCAGATTCCGATGTAGACGTTGCGGTACGGCTTGCCGGTGGGGATTGCCGTGCCGTCACTGGTGTACTCGGCAATCAGCGTGGAAGGGTCCGTGCAGGTGTGCACCTCTCCGAGTGACAAGGTGAACTTCAGCATGTCGAATGCGGGCTCGACGAAGCTCCTGTATGCCTCGAAGCTCGTCAGGCGCACGGGTGGGTCGTTGTAGGGCATCTCGGCCACCAGGTCCTCGGTGCAGAGCGCTGCCATCTCGGCGACATTGCCGGCGCCGACCGCGGCAAAGAAGCGCTCGAGCAGCTTCCGGTGGCTGGCGCGCAGACCGTTGTCGCTGGCGGTCATGGGGGGCACTCCGCGAAGGGCGCTCAGGTGAACTTGGCGATCACCTCGTCGCCGAACCGCTTGAAGCCGTCGATCCTTTTTTGGATCGAAGGCCAGGGATCCTCCGGGGTCGCCCAGGGGGCGGCTGAGCAGTGGGTGACGCCCAGATCTTCGAGCTGCTTCACGGCGTCGAGAGCCGTCGGGTCCGCGGCAACGCCGTAGTAGACGGATAGCTCCTCGCTGCGCCCGAATTCGCGCCGCATGGCTCGGATGTCTTCGATGCCGGCGCGCAGGACGTCGCGGTCGGGGTAGGCGGGTGCCCAGCCATCCGCGAGCCGCGCGCAGCGGCGGCGCGCGGGCTTCGTGTTGCCGCCGACGACGATGGGGATCTCGCCGTCCGCCGCCGGCCGCATGCACATGCGCGTGAAGTCGTAGAAGCGGCCGTGGTGTTCGACCATCTCGCCGCTCCAGAGCTTGCGCATCACCTCGACCATCTCGTCGGCTCGCGCACCGCGGTTATCGAAGTCCTGCTCCATCAACTCGAACTCGTCGCGCATCCAGCCCAATCCGAAGCCGAGCCCGACCCGGTAGTTCGAGAGGCGCGCCGCGGTACCGAGTGCCTTGGCCACCGTGAAGGGGTTGCGCAGCGGCAGGATGTAGACCAGCTGGAGCAGCTTCAGTCGCTGTGTCACCGCGGCCATCATTCCCGACGCGACCCATACGTCCGGGAAGTCGATCGTCGCCTCCCACGGCCGCTCGCCGCTCTCTGTGTAGGGGTACTTCGATTGGATGGTCTCCGGATGCAGTATGTGATCGGAGAGCAGCAGCGTGTCCCAGCCGTATTCGTCCGCCACGCGTGCGGTCGTCAGGTAGTCGTCAGCGGAGACGCGAAACAGG
The DNA here is from genome assembly GCA_019310965.1 of Deltaproteobacteria bacterium. Lineage (GTDB taxonomy): Bacteria > Myxococcota_A > UBA9160 > UBA9160 > SMWR01. Next base: position 50,077 of record JAFDDG010000001.1, on the reverse strand, counting down.
CTGCTGCAGAACTTCAAGGGTCCTCTCTGGAGTTGTCGGGGGATTTCGGATCGAGGCGTACCGGCTTGATGGGCGCCCAGAGGAGCAGCGTCCGCGACAGGTAGTAGCCGATGCCGTCGCCCCTGCCCATCAGCTGGGTGATCCTGTCGAGGGCTTCGGGGGTGTCGAGGGGTACCGCGCGGTACGCCGCGGTCTCACCGTCTCGCACCAGCTCCACGTCCGGATTTGCGACGACCCGATCGTGCCAGCCGCGAAACCACTGGCCCGATTCGACCCACAGCTGACCGTCGTCGTCCAGCAGGTGCAGGACGGTTTCCTGCACGCCGCCCTCCGCGTCGAAGCTCCGGAGCACCACGGTGGAATCCGACTGTGGCTGGAAATACCCGAGGGATGCGTCGAGCATGAGCCCCAGCGCGACGTAGGCTGCCAAGGCAATGGTGAGGTTGCGAACGACCTTCATGATCCTCCCGGGCGCGCCCGATGGGCACGGCATAATACGCCCCCCGACCGGTCTTGCATGCAGAGACAGCGCGAGATTGTCGAGATTCATCGTTCCCGCTTCTGGCGGGAGCGCCGCTGACCCGAGGACCTATCCTCTTCTGCCCACGGCGCCGCGCCAGCGACGCGGGCCATGGCCCGCGTCTCGGAGGACCTCCCATGTTTCGATTGCTCCCGATCCTCTGCCTCGGTCTTGCGACCGCAGGTGTCGCCTGCAGCGGCGAGATGACGGACATCTCCCAAGAGGAGCTGCTGGAGGCCGGCGCGGGGGAGCTGTTGGTCGTCGACGTGCGCACCGCGCAAGAGTTCGCCGCGAGCCACGTGCCGGGCGCCATCCACATTCCTCATGACGAGCTCGCCGACCGCCTCGCCGAGCTGGGTGAGAGCCGCGAGCGTCCCGTCGTCCTCTACTGCGAGAGCGGGCGCCGCGCCGGCTGGGCCGTCACCACGCTGAGCGACGCCGGCTTCCGCGACGTGCGGCACCTCGAAGGTGACATGTCGGGTTGGCGCGCCGCCGGACTTCCGGTCGAATGAACCCGTTTGCGCTGAGCCACCGCGGCCCACAGCCGGTCGCTGCCCACGGGCTATCGGTCGACCGAAGCGTCTTCGGTCCGGCCTCAGACTCGAAGACCCCTCGCGCCGGGGTCATTCGGCGCTGTCGAAAGGTGCGCGGCCTTCGAGTACGGCAGTGAACGCCTCTTTGCCGTAGATCTGCTCCGCCATGGGGCCGAGGTCCGGGGCCTTGCGCAGCTCGTTGCCGCCTTCGATGGCGAGGCTATGCCCGGTTACCCAGGACGACTCCGGGCCCGCCAGATAGCGAACGCCGGCAGCGATGTCCTGGGGCTCGCCGAGCCGGCCCAGGGGCTTCTCCTGCGCGAAGCGCTGATAGATTTCCGGTGACGCAAAGAGCGCACGGGTCGCCTCGGTTCGTGTCATGCCCGGGCGCACCGCGTTGACGCGAATCTTGAAGCGCGCGAGCTCCTCGGCCGCAGCGCGAACGAAGCCTTCGAGACCGGACTTGCCAGTGGTGTAGGCGGGCAGCCAGGGAAAGACGAGCTTCGCAGCGTCGGACGAAATGCAGACGATGCTGCCGCCACCGGAACGGACCATCAGCGGAGCCGCATAGCGAACCGCGAGAAAGACGCTCATCACGTTCAGGTCGAGGTCGGCTCGAAATGTCTCGGCGTCGTGCATCAGCAGCGGGCGGATCGCACCACCACCGACGGTCGGGATGACCACGTCGAGCCGGCCCTGCAGCGCGAAGGCCGCATCGAGTGCGGCGATGACGTCGCCCTGCTTCGTTCCGTCGCCGGCGTGCACGGCGACGTGCGCGCCCGGAACCCGTTCGAGAATCTCGTCTCGGGTGCGCTCCAGGGCATCCAGGCGGCGACCCATGAGCAGCGCGGCCGCGCCTTCGCGGACGAGCGCTTCCGCACAGGCACCACCGATGCCGCCCGAGCCTCCGGTGACGAAGACGGTCTTTCCCGAGAACACTTGCTCTGCCACGGGTCTCCTCCATCGCGGCCGCGGGGGCCGCTGCACGTGCTGCGACAGAGTACCTCCGGCGCGCCCGTCTGCGGAAGGATCGTTGGGAAAGCCAGGGCGCGAGAGCCGGGTCGCGATAGAATCCATCCCCCGCCGGGCGAGGCCCGGCCGACGCAGGAGCGAACATGGCCGACCACGGTTTCTGGAACTACGCCCGGAGAGCCCCCGAAAAGCTGGCCCTGGTCGCCCCCGACGGCCGGCACTGGACGCGCGGCGAGCTGTTGGCGCTGTGCAATCGCATCGTCGGTGGCTTGCGCGAGCTCGGGCTCGAGCGCGGAGACGTGCTGGCGATCGATTCGCCGAACTGCGCCGAGTTCTACGCCGTGTGGCTGGCCTGTCTGCAGTCGGGCCTCTACGTGGTTCCGGTGAACTGGCATCTGGCTCCGCCGGAGGTCGCCTACATCCTGCAGGATTCGGCGGCCAAGGCGTTCGTTTCCCACGAGCGCCTGGCGGGCGAGTGCGTGAAAGCTGCGGACGAGGTCGAATTTCCGGTGGAAGGCCGCATTGCGATCGGCAAGGTCCCGGGCTTCCAGCCGCTCTCGCAGTTCGTCGACGGTCGCTCGGCGGAGATGCCGGAGGGCCGCTGCGCCGGCGCGGTCATGAACTACACCTCGGGCACGACGGGGCGCCCCAAGGGCGTGAAGCGCGCGCTGGCGCCCGCCGAGATGGACCCGGATCTTCTCATGGGGCTCTTCGGTGGCTTCCTCGGCATGTTTGGCGTCCAGCCCGAGGGCGATGAAGTCTACATCTGCGGCTCGCCGCTTTATCACACCGCCGTGCTCGTGCAGTCGGGTGCGGCACTTCACTGGGGCCACCCGGTGGTGTTGATGGACAGGTGGACCCCGGAAGAGATGCTGCGCCTGATCGACGAGTACCGTTGCACGACCAGTCACCTGGTGCCGACCCAGTTCCACCGCTTGCTGCAGCTGCCGGAAGAAGTGCGGGCGAAGTACGACGTCTCGAGCACACGCACCATGCTGCATTCGGCGGCGCCGTGCCCGCCCGACGAGAAGCGCAAGATGATCGAGTGGTGGGGCGAAAGCATCTGGGAGTACTACGCCGCGACGGAAGGGGGTGGCACGATGGTGTCGCCGCAGGAGTGGCTTCGCTATCCGGGTACGGTCGGACGGCCGTGGCCGAACGCCGAGGTGCTGATCCTGGACGACGCTGGGCAGACGCTCGGGCCGGGTGACGTCGGGACCATCTACATGCTCATGCAGGGAACCACTTCGTTCGAGTACAAGGGCGCCGCGGAGAAGACGAAGAAGAACCGCTTCTACGGTGACGACGGCAAGGTCTTCTTCACGGTCGGAGACCTCGGCTACCTGAACGAAGAAGGCTATCTCTTTCTCTGTGATCGCAAGATCGACATGATCATCTCCGGCGGCGCCAACATCTATCCGGCAGAGATCGAGGCCGAGCTCCTCAATCACCCGAAGGTGGGCGACGTGGCGGTCTTCGGCATTCCCAACGACGATTGGGGCGAGGAGATCAAGGCGGTGATCGAGCCCGCGGCGGACGCCGAGCCCGGCGACGCGCTCACGGAGGAGATCCTGGCCTTCTGCCAGGAACGACTCGCGCGGTTCAAACAGCCCAAGAGCATCGACTACACCGACGCGATGCCGCGCGACCCGAACGGCAAGCTCTACAAGCGCAAGCTGCGCGACCCGTACTGGGAAGGGCACGAGCGCGCCATCTGACGCGGCGCGTGCTCAGTTGTTCTTGATCGTCATCCCGCCGTCGACAGGGATGGTGACCCCGTTTACGTACGAAGCTGCGGGCAGCGCGAGCGACAGAGTCATGTGGGCCACTTCTTCGGGGTTGCCGTAGCGCCGGAGCGGCACGCGGCGTCGCGCGAACTTCGTCTTGGCCTCGTCGGAAATCACCGAGGTCATTGCCGTGTGAATGGGTCCCGGGCAGATGCAATTGACCGTGACGCCGGTGCTGCCGAGCTCGCAGGCCAGCGCGCGGGTGAGCCCCACGACGCCGTGTTTTGCTGCGGTATAGGCGCTCGAGAACGGCGACCCGCCGATGCCTTCGGTGGAGGCGATGTTCACGATACGGCCTTCGCCCGAGCGCTCGAGCAAGGGGAGCGCTGCGCGGATCAGACGCATCTGCGCCGTCAGCATCACGTCCATCGAGCGTTGCCAGGTGTCTTCGTATGCGTCGTCCATCACCGGCCCGCCGAGAGCGACGCCTGCATTGTTCACCAGGATGTCGAGCCCGCCGAGCTCCCGCTCGATCTCGGCGATGACGGTCGTGATGCGCTCCGCATCTGTGACGTCGAGCCGCCAACCGCGGGCAGCGCCGCCGGCGCCGTGGATCTCGTCGACCACGTTCTGGACCGCGCCGTCTTCGAGGTCCGTGACGGCCACCTTCGCACCCTCGTCGGCGAATAGATGCGCGGTGGCGCGCCCCATGCCGCTGGCAGCGCCGGTCACCAGCGCGACTTTGCCGGCGATCGAGCGGCTCAATTCGGAAAGACGGGTCACGAGTTCTCTCTTCGCATGCGTTCGGGCGTGCGGGGTGGGGTGTGCTCGAACAGTAGGGCTGATGCCGTAAACGCGCTCGAGCGACTCGAGCCTCGCCATCCCGTCGGGTCGTGCGCCTGCCTGCAACGACCGAGCCCCGATGATCGAGCCGAAGCGAATCCTGATAAACTTCGCCGTGGTGAGAAGAGGAGGAGAGCGATGTTGGACGTAGTGATTCGTGGCGGAACCCTCGTGGACGGGAGCGGGGATGCTTCGCGCCGGGGGGACCTGGGCATCCGCGACGGCCGCATCGTGGCCATCGGCACGGTCGACGAGGAGGCGCGCGAGCAGATCGACGCCCGCGGCAAGGTGGTCGCACCCGGCTTCGTCGACGTCCACACCCACTACGATGCCCAGGTCTTCTGGGACGGAACGCTCAGCCCGTCGCCGTTCCACGGTGTCACCACGGTGATGGCAGGCAACTGCGGCTTCAGCCTTGCGCCGCTGTCGCCCGAGGCCGGCGACTACCTGATGCGCATGCTGGCCCGCGTCGAGGGCATGCCGCTCGAGAGCCTCCAGGCAGGGGTCCCGTGCGACTGGCGCTCCTTTGGCGAGTACCTGGACAAGCTCGAGGGCAAGCTCTCGGTGAACGCGGCCTTCATGGTCGGCCACTCGGCGCTTCGCCGGGTGGTGATGGGCGAGCGCGCGGTGGGCGAGGAGGCCACGCCGGCGGAGCTTGCCGAGATGGTCGAGCTGCTGCGCACCTCGATGGCCGAGGGAGGCATGGGCTTCTCATCCACCATCTCGAAGACCCACAACGACGCGGACGGTCGGCCGGTGCCTTCGCGCCACGCCAGCAAGGAGGAGATTCTCACCCTGGCACGGCAGGTGCGTGACTTTCCAGGCACCACGGTCGAGTTTCTTCCCGGTGTCGGCTGGGGCCAGGCCGCGAAGGAGTACATGGCGGAGATCTCGCTGGCCGCCAATCGGCCGCTCAACTGGAATCTGATAGCGCCCACTGCGGAGGGCGCCGATCTGGTGGAGGGGCAACTCGATGCGACCGACGTCGCGCGCGCGCGCGGCGCCGAGGTCATTGCGCTCACGGTTCCGCAGCCGATCAGCGTCCGCATCAACCTGCACTCCGGCTTCGTCTTCGATGCGCTGCCCGGCTGGGCGGGCCTCTTCCAGATGCCCGTCGAGGAGCGCAAGACCTTTCTCGAAGATCCGGCGAACCGCGCGAAGCTCGACGCCGACGCCAGGAGCGAGGATCCGGGCTTCTTCCGAGGGCTGGCCGACTGGGAGAACATGATCGTCGATCAGGTGCGCAAGCCCGATCTCCACAAGTATCGCGGCCGTCGCGTCGGCGAGATCGCCGCAGAGCTCGGCAAGCAGCCCTTCGACGCGATGCTCGACATTGCGCTCGAAGACGGCCTGCACACCTACTTCATGCCGCCCTCGCTGGGGCACGACGAGGAGAGCTGGAAGTTGCGCGGCAAGGTCTGGCAGGACGACCGAACGGTGATCGGCGCCTCCGACGCGGGCGCTCACCTCGACATGATCGACACCTTCGCCTTCACGAGCCAGGTGCTCGAGAACGGTGTGAGGAAGTTCGGAGTGATCTCGCTCGAGGAGGCGGTGCGACAGCTGAGTGATGTGCCCGCCCGGCTCTTCGGTCTGCGCGAGCGCGGACGTCTCGAAGTGGGCTGGCATGCAGACGTGGTGGTATTCGACCCGGCGACCGTCGGTCTCGGCGAGACCTACACGAAGGTCGATCTGCCGGCCGGCGCCGGACGCCTGTATGCAGACGCGAAGGGTGTCGAGCACGTTTTCGCCAACGGCGTCGAGATCGTGCGCGGGAACGAGGACACCGGGGCTCGGCCGGGAACCATCCTGCGTTCCGGGCGTGACACGGATACGGTAGAGGTGCCTGGGGGGGCGAACGCCTAGCGGGGTGGTGAGGTGGCTCGTTGCGCCTTGCCAAGGCCGGGTGCGAAGGCGGTGTCGTGCTCATGCGCCGGCGCCCCTCGCTCTTCAGCGAAGATGCGAAGCGCCTGCGTTGGGGCGCCTCTGCTTCCGCGCGCCACCGCCTTCGCCCCCGGCCGGCGATCTTCGAGGTATTCATCGGGAGACGGGGACGGTGTTGCCTTCTTGCTTTTTTCACGCACACCCGCCTTCTCAGACGACAGGCCCCAAAAAAGCAAGAAGGCAACACCGTCCCTGCTAGGACTGGGAAGGGCGGGGGGGGGTGCGTTCCCAGATGGGTGCGAAGCGCCGCTTGCCCGACATCTGGTCGGGTTGGGCGCCGCCCAGGTGGTGCACGGGGCCTGGGAAGCCCATGGTCCTCCAGCCGATGAAATCGCGGTTGCCGCCGTGGCGGGGGTCCGCGAGAAAGCCGAGCAGGGTGTGCATGCGGACGCTGCCGAAGAATGCCTGTTGCGAGGCCCCCGGGGCCCCCCAGTCGGGCAGGCTGCCGCTCTCCAGGTCCTCCAGCATGGCGTCCTGCCGCGCGGCATCGAGATCGACGAACTTCTTCTTCCAGCGCGCGTCGCAGGCGTGTTCCAGTGCCTGCAGCGCCTCTCGGTAGAGAGGCAGGGCTGCCGCGTCTTCGCTGGCAAGTGCCTTGTCGATGAAATTGACGCATCCGGCGGCCTTGGCGCCGGGGGTCTCGTCCGCGGGAAGAATGCGCTCGCTGATCGCCTCGACCGCGCTCCACTCGTCGGGCGACAGCACGCTCGGCGCCTCGTCGCGCTGTGCGGCGGCCGCGGCGAGTGGCCGGGGAAGCCCCGCCGAGATCCAAAGGCCGGTCGTGCTGACGAGGAAGGCGCGACGCGAGAAGTGCGTGTCGCGTTCGTGTGCGCTCATCCTATGCGGTCTCCTTGCGCGCGATCGACTCCAGGAAGTGGGCTGCCGTCCTCGCCGCATTCGCGAAGATCGTGAGTGTCGGGTTGTAGCCGCCGGAGGTCGGGAAGCAGCCGCCATCCGGGATGTAGAGGTTCGGAACCTCGTGGCTGCGACACCATCTGTCGACGACCGACTCGTTCGGGTCGTTTCCCATCCGACAGGTGCCCATGATGTGACCCGTTCCGCCCTTGGTGTGTGATGTATCGAAGGACCAGGACTTCGTCGCGCCCGCCGCGAGCGCGATCTCGTGCAGTCTGGCGTCGAAGAAGTCGTGCAAAGCGCGATCGTTCGGATGGCTCTCGTAGGTAATGCGGGCGAGCGGAAATCCCTCAGCGTCGACGTGGGTCGGGTCGAGGTCGATCCGGTTGTCGAGCTGCGGCAGGTCTTCGCCCACGGCGATCATCCCATCGAGGTAGGGGTAGCGCCGCAGGTAATCCTTCAGGGGCTTGCCCCAGGCGCGCGTGTTCTCTCCGAGATAGCCGGGCGCCTTGTAGGCGGACCAGATCGGTCCCGACTCCGCCGATTCGCCCAGAACCGCACCTCGGATGAAGCCACGCGACGCGTCGCTCGGGTGCAGATCGTCGATGGCCACCATGCCCGCCGGCCCCAATGCCGCCAGCGAAGGCTCGGGCAGCTCGAAGAATACGAACGTGAAGTTGTGGAACATCAGGTTGCGACCGACGAGTCCGCTCCCATTGGCGAGGCCGTCCGGATGTCGAGCGGAGCGCGAAGACAGCAGCAGCTGCGCGCTGCCAATTCCGCCACAGGCCAATACGAAGGTGCGGGCACGCACCTCGTTCTCCCTGCCGGAGGCGTCGAGAGTGCGGGCGGCCAGCACGCGCCCGTCTTTTCCCGTCACCAGTTCGATCACACGGGTGTCCGGTCTCAAGTCCAAGTGGCCGGTGGCGAGCGCGGCCGGCACGTGGATGGCCAAGGTCGACGCCTTGGCGTGGACCGGACAGCCGAAGTTCGCGCACATGCCGCCGTTGATGCAGGCGGCGCGGCCTTGATACGGCCGCGAGTTGATGGCCATCGGCGTGGGAAACGGGTGCAGGCCCAGCTTCTTCGCGCCCATCGCAATCAACTGGGTCGCCCTTCGAGGCGGATGGGGCGGGTTCGGATACCCGCCGTGACGCGGCGGCCCGCTCGGATTGGCAGAGGCCTGGCCGGCGAGGCCGAGTCGGGCCTCGGCGGCATCGTAGAAGGGAGCCAGCTCGGCGTAGGAGATGGGCCAGTCGGCCAGGTTCGCGCCCTCGACGGGCCCTTCGCTGGAGAGCACCTCGAAGTCGTCTTCGCGGAAGCGCCAGCACCAGCTTCCCCAATGTGCGGTTCCGCCGCCGACGCAGCGCGCGAGCATCGTCGAGCGCCCGAGCTGGGCGACTTGCGCTGCGTGGTCACGTGTCGTGTCCTGCCACGTCGGTGCGAAGCCCGTCCCGCGATGGACGTTGCTGAGCTCGTCGTGCTGCCGGAAATCGCTGGGGCCGAGGTGGGGGCCCCGCTCGAGCGCCACCACATCGAGGCCGGCTCGGGTGCAGGCGTCGATCCAGACTCCGCCGGCCGCGCCGGTTCCGATCACACAGACGTCCTTCATCTCCGACAATGCGGCGCCTCCGTCGCGGTGCCGATCGTATCAGAACCGACGAGTCGAGCGCCGATGCCCATCTCCTGCGATAGGGCCTGCCGTCTCGGGTTACACTCCGCACGAGCCGAGACCGTGAAGCGAATCGAATACGCCGGCAGCGTCCACGACGAAGAAGAAATCGAAGCCGTGGTCGCCGTGCTTCGCGGCGGCGCGACCGCGCTGCGTATCGGAAAGAATGTGAAGGAGATGGAGCGGCTCGTCGCCGAGTGCTTCGGCAAGCGTCGCGGGGTCATGGTCAACTCCGGCTCATCGGCGCTCTACCTTGCGGTCGAGTTGCTGAATCTTGCACCGGGAGACGAGATCATCACCTCGGCCGTCACTTTCTCGACCGACATCGCTCCAATGGTCCGTTCAGGCCTGGTTCCCGTGCTTGTCGATGTGACGCCCGATACCTATCAGATCGATGTCGAGCAGATCGAGTCGGCCATCGGCCCGCGGACACGTGCTCTGCTGGTGCCGAATCTGATCGGGAACTGTCCGGATTGGGACGTGATCCGGCAGATCGCGAAACGACATCAGCTCCAGGTGGTCGAGGATTCCTGCGATTGCCTGGGCGCCACGCTGCGCGGCACGCCGACCGGCACGCGAGCGGATATCACGGTCACGAGCTTCGCGCTGTCGCATATCATCACGGCCGCCGGCAGCGGCGGCATGCTCTGCCTCGATGACATGGCGCTCGCGGATCGTGCCCTGCTGCTGCGCCGCTGGGGGCGTCGCAGCGAGACCGCATTCTTCGGATCCAGAAAGGGAGAGCGCAGGTTCTTCAGCGACCTGGACGGCCTCGAGTACGACGATCTCTTCATCTTCGACGAGGTCGGCTGGAATTTCGAACCGAGCGAGCTCTCCGCTGCCTTTGGCTGCGTGCAGATGCGCAAGCTCGCGGACAATCTCGCCCGACGTCAGCGCAACTTCGCGCTGCTCTCGGAGGTGCTCGGGCGGCGTCCGGAGGTCTTCACTCTGCCGCGTCTCACGCCGGGGGTCGAGACGGGCTGGCACATGTTTCCCTTCCTGATCCGCCCCGAGTCGGGGGTGGTGCGGGGAGCGTTCCAGGCTCATATGGAGCAAGCCGGTGTCGACACGCGCATGGTCTGGAGTGGCAATGTGGCACGCCAGCCGGCGTTCGCGGACAAGCCGCATCGCGTGGCGCCCGGCGGGCTTGCAAACGCGGATCGCGTGATGGAGTGCGGCCTGGTGCTGCCCTGCAATCACGGTATCGACGACGAGGGCATCCGCTATGTCGCCGAGGTGATCGACGGCTTCTTCGCCTGAGCGACTCCACTCGCGTGTGCGCGCGTCGATTTCTGCGTATGGCCGGATCTCGACGGCCGAGGCTCGCGAGCGCCGATCAGCCGCTCTTCGCGAGGTGCGCCCATGCCGCTGGCAGCGAGACGTCCCGGTTGGGCTCGCGGGGCGGCATTCTGAACGCGGCCGGTGGTTGCCACTGCATGGCTCGCATCGTCTGCCCGATGTGCGTCATGTTCAACATGTCGTGGCTGTAGCAGAAGAGACCGTCACCGGCGTAGTAGAGAATCGAGAGGCCGGGAACGAGCCATGCTGTGCCGTCTTCCCGCTGTCCGAGAATCTGGTCCCACTGGGATACCAGGCGATGGCCTTCCGTCATCGTCCAGTTCTCGGGCGTCGACCAGCCATGCCCGGTGAGGCCGGCCATCGACGTGACGAAGAACTGGCGAATTGTCTCGCGCCCCTCGATGCGACCCCAGGCGGGATCGATGTAGACGGCGTCTTCGGTAAAGAAATCCGCCAACGCCGGCCAGTCTTTCTCTCCCACGTCGATTTCGTCGCGCACCGCGACGAAGCGTGCGTAGGTCTCGAGGGCTTCCTGCTCGATTGCCTCAGACATCACTTCCCTCTCTACCGCTCGATCAGCGCTGCGACGGCACGTTGCCGCCGTCGACGATGAGCTCCTGCCCCGTGATGTAGCTGGCCTCGTCGGAGAGCAGGAAACGCGCCGCGCTGGCGATCTCCTCGGGATGGCCGAGACGACCGAGAAAGATGCGTTTCTCGAAGCTCTGCCTCAGCCCCTCGATTTCGCTCATCGACTTCTGGAGCATCGGCGTATCGATCTGCCCCGGCGAGATCGCATTGATGCGAATGTCGTGCTGCGCGAGATCGTCGGCGAGTGCGCGAATCAACCCCAGCAGCCCGCTCTTCGATGCGCTGTAGGTCGGGTTCCCCGCGTTGCCCAACGTGGCGTTGATCGAGGCGATGCCGACGATCGCCGAGCCCGCATTCGACTTCAGGTCGGGGAGGAGCTGTTGAACGAGAAACGGCAGCGCGCGCAGGTTCACGTCCATCACAGCTGCCCACAGCTCGGGGGTGAGCTGCTCGAGTGGTCCCACACCGTCGACACCGGCGGCATGCAGCATGCCGCCGAAGGCTCCGAGCTCGCTTCGGCTCGCCGCGGTCGCGGCCGCCATGGCAGCCAGGTCTCGAACGTCCACGGCCACCCCGGCGGTGGCGACGCCGAATTCGGTCGCGATGTCCTTCGCGACGGAATTCGCGGCGCCCGCATCGAGATCCCAGACGGCCACGGGGCGCCCTGCCTGCGCGAGTGCGCGGGCACACGCCTTTCCGATTCCCGAAGCTCCGCCAGTGACGATGACCGGCGTCGCCGTGTCGCCATTGCCCATCTACGCACCTCCCTCTGCATCGAATGGCGCCGCGGAGCGTTCGCGGGCCAGTGGCAGCCCGCTACCTATATCACGAGCTGCAGCTCGATGGCGTGCCCGCTGCTCCGCGTTCGGGCGGCCGCGAAGAAATTCTCCCGGCGACGTCGCGGAAAAGCCGGATTTCTGGCCTATTCTCTCGCCCGAATCCGAGCCCGACCCATGGGCCCGGGGTTGCCAGCGCCGGCGGCTCCGTCCGCCCACCCCGCGGCTCGCTCCCACAACCCGCTGCGAAGAAGAACATGACCCAAGCTTGCTCGAAGATCATCTACACCCTCACGGACGAGGCGCCCGCGCTGGCCACTCACGCGTTTCTTCCCGTCATCCAGGCCTTTGCCGGGGCCTGCGGCGTCGATGTGGAAACCCGCGACATCTCGCTCGCCGGTCGCATCATCGCGAACTTTCCGGAGCGGCTTGGCGCCGAGCAGAAGCTCGGCGACGCCCTGATAGAGCTCGGCGAGCTGGCCAGAACCCCGCAGGCCAACATCATCAAGCTGCCGAACATCAGTGCTTCGATCCCGCAGCTGAAGGCCGCGATCAAGGAGCTGCAAGACCGGGGCTACGACCTGCCCAGCTATCCCGATGATCCCGCGACTCCCGAGGAGCAGGCGATTCAGGCGCGCTACGACAAGATCAAGGGCAGCGCCGTAAACCCCGTGCTGCGCGAGGGCAACTCGGATCGTCGCGCGCCCGCATCGGTCAAGCAGTATGCGCGCAATCATCCGCACCCGATGGGCGCCTGGTCGCGCGACTCGCGCACTCACGTCTCCCACATGCAGGCCGGTGACTTCCGCTCGAACGAGAAGTCGATCACCGTTGCCGAGGCGGGCACGCTGCGCATCGAGTTCGTCGATGTGGACGGCAGCGTCACGGTTCTGAAGGAGTCGCTGCCGGTACTTGCCGGCGAGATCGTCGACGCGACCTTCATGAGCAAGCGTGCGCTCGTCGAGTTCCTGGAGCAGCAGGTCGAGGACGCGAAGCGGCAGGGTGTGCTGTTCTCGCTTCACCTGAAGGCCACGATGATGAAGGTGTCCGATCCGATCCTCTTCGGACACGCGGTGAAAGTCTTCTTTGCGGACGTCTTCGCCAAGCACGGTGCGCTCCTCGAAGAGCTGGGCGCCAACCCGAACACCGGGCTCGGCAACGTGCTGGCCGCAATCGAGAAGGCACCGGAAGCGCAGCGGGCCGAGATCGAGGCGGATATTCGGGCCGTCTACGAGCGTCGCGCCGATCTGGCGATGGTCGATTCTGACCGCGGCATCACGAATCTCCACGTGCCGAGCGACATCATCGTCGACGCCTCGATGCCGGCCATGATCCGCGCCTCCGGAAAGATGTGGAACAAGGACGGCGAGGAGCAGGACGTCAAGGCGGTGATACCCGACAGCTGCTATGCCGGGGTCTACCAGGCGGTGATCGATTGCTGTCGGGAGCACGGCGCTTTCGATCCGGCGACCATGGGCTCCGTTCCCAACGTCGGCCTGATGGCGCAGAAAGCCGAGGAGTACGGCTCCCACGACAAGACCTTCGAAATGCCGAAGAGCGGCACGGTGCGGATCGTGGATGCGTCGGGTGCCAGCCTGATGGAGCACGAAGTCGAGGCGGGCGACGTCTGGCGCGCCTGTCAGGTGAAGGATCTGCCGGTGCGAGATTGGGTGAAGCTGGCCGTCAATCGCGCTCGGGCCACCGGCACTCCGGCGGTCTTCTGGCTCGACGAGTCTCGTGCCCACGATGCGCAGGTGCTCCAGAAGGTGAAGCGTTACCTGGGGGATCACGATACAGAGGGGCTCCAGATCGAGATCATGGCGCCGGTCGAGGCCACGCGTTTCTCGCTCGAGCGAATTCGGGCGGGTCAGGACACGATCTCGGTCACCGGAAACGTGCTCCGTGATTATCTGACGGACCTCTTCCCGATTCTCGAGGTCGGCACCAGCGCCAAGATGCTCTCGATCGTGCCGCTCATGAACGGCGGTGGGCTCTTCGAGACCGGCGCCGGTGGCTCCGCGCCGAAGCACGTGCAGCAGTTCCAGAAGGAGAATCACCTGCGCTGGGATTCTCTCGGTGAGTTCCTGGCGCTCAGCGTTTCGCTCGAGCATCTCGCCGATGCCACGGACAACTCCGGAGCCCGCATCCTGGGTGAGGCGCTGGATCAGGCGACCGCCAGGTTGCTCGAGAATGCGAAGTCGCCTTCCCGCAAGGTGAACGAGCTCGACAACCGCGGCAGCCAGTTCTACCTCGCCCTCTACTGGGCGCAGGCACTGACCGAGCAGACCAGCGATCCCGAGCTGGCGGCCCGCTTTGCGCCCCTCGCGAAGCAGCTCTGCGAGAACGAGACGACGATCGTCGACGAACTCAACGCCGTGCAAGGGCCGCCGATGGATATCGGCGGCTATTACCTGCCGGATCAGGAGCGTGCCTCACAGGCCATGCGCCCGAGTGCCACGTTCAACGTCGCGATCGCCGCGATGTCCTGAAGCTCCGGCGCTCCGGCACCGGGTCAGGGCGCGTACCAGATGGGCGAGGTCCAGCCGCGCTCCTGGATCGTCGCGGGCATCGAGCCGTCATTGCACGTTTCCGGGCGCTCTTGCGCCGTCAGCCCCAGACACTGACGCCGATCCCAGCGGCAGCTGGGGTTCTCGACGACCCGCGCGTAGTAGACAGCAGGCGTGGCTGGATCGAACTCCGGGTCGAGCCATACACTGCACAGTGAATCGGCGCCCGGGCCCCGCGGTTCGCACGTCGCGAGATCGACGTCGGCGCCGGCGTCTGCCTCACCGGCGACATCGAAGACGCGCTGATGGATGTTGCCCTCGGCGTCGGTCGTGACCTTCACGATCTGCGCGCGCTGCAGCAGCCCGCCCGGATGCTCTTGCGTTCCCGGATCGCGCAGTGCGTAGAGGGCGAACTCCGGTGCTGCGGCGCCGGGGGGCGCTTCCGGAAGAACGCCGCCCATGGGCACGCCCCCGGCGTAGCCCCGGCTCGCGAAATCGTCGCGCCCGCAGAGATCGTCTGGATAGTCCCAGCCTGCGAAGAGGCGCAGCGTCATGCGCGGGCCGCTGGTTCCGTAGGTCTCGCGCCGGCGAATCGCCTGGAATAGCGCCTCGCGCGAGTTTTCTTCCGCCCAGACCGCTGCGAGCCCGCCGGGGTTGTTGATCGTGTTGGGCCGTCCACGGCCCGCGTAGCCCATGCGAGCGGCAGGCGTGCTGTCGCGATCTCCCACATGGCCCTTCCATGTGGCCTCGTCGACTTGCCCCGCAGTGGCATTGTGCGTGTCGGTCGAGGCGATGAAGCCGAATTGGAATGGGTTCACGCCCATGCGCCGCTCCTCCAGCAGCCCGACCCCGAGGCCTGTGCGCGCGTAGCCGCCGATATCCGTGCAGTAGATATCGCCCATTTCGGTGGGTTGACTCCCGTCGCACTGGGGCAGCTCGGCGGGGAAGAGTTTTTCGAAGTCACACAGCTCGTCCGGCTCGCCCAGCACGCCACTCAGTCCATTGCGACATTCCGAGTCGCCCTTGTGCTGCATGATCTCGATGATCGGTTCGAGCGCCGCGCGCGTGCGCGCCATCGCTGCCTCTTCGGCCGCGTCGTTGGCGCCCGGATAGTCCGCGACGAACATCTGTCCCTGGCTGGTGTTCGAGTTGTGCGGGATCGCCAGTACGTCGCAGCCGGTGCCGGCTTCGAGGCAATCGGACTGCAGCTGGCGGAAAAGATCCCAGGGTCGCGGCCAGTAGGTGGAGCCCACCGGAAGTGCCGTCGCGTCGTTGCGAAAGATGACGTTGCGGTGCAGCAGCGGGCCTCCGCGCGCGCCGCTCCACTCGTAGGCGTTGAAGGTGGTGAACTCGCAGGCGGGGGAAGTGTCGTTCCAGCGCGCCGCGGCGGCCAGCGTCGTTTGCCACGGCACCTCCACCGCCGCGCGGCAACGCGCGCCGTCTTCACCGCAGAGCATGCGATAGATCTCGCGCCGCGGCGGCACGCCCGGATCGCGGGGGTAGACCGGCGTGGCAGGCAGGCGCCGGAAGAAGTCACAGGCCTGCGAGTCGTAGGCCTCGCTCGCGGGATCGGCGCAGAGGCTCATTACCCCGAGGGTTTCCGCGTGGTCCGTGACCGCGGCGAAGTCGAGCGGGCGCGCGAGGCGAACGGACTGCGTGCCGTTGCCATCGCCATCGAGCGGTGTCAGGAAGATTTCTTCGCCGCGCGCGAAGCGATACGCGTCGTCCGGCGTGTTGCGGACGTTGGAGCGCCAAGCATCGCTCGAAAGCGCAGTGTGCACGTGTAGATCACCCCAGAAGACGTTGCGTTCGGCGTCGTGATCTGCGCAGGTCGCCGTTGCCGTCGCCGTTTCCGGTGAAGGCGCGGTCGGCGCTGCGGGTGCAACCGCGGCGCCGGGTTCTGCGCTCTCCTCTGCCCTTTGCTCGCAGCCGATTCCCACGAGGACCATCACGACCAGCGGGACCATGTGCTTCGGAACCTTCATGCTTCCTCCGTTCGCCCTGCCGAGCCCGGGCCGGTCCCCGTTTATCGCACGGGAAGGGGCGGCGCTGCCAGCCCGGAGCTGCGGCCGCTGTCGAGGACGCGGTGCGCCTCGCTCTCCCCTCCACCAGGGATTCGCAGCGGGCGAAACTCACGGTTGTCGATGCTGCGGCTGCGTGGCTCCACGTCGAGCGGAAGCTCGTGGCGGGGCCGTCAGATGAAACGCTTGATCTCCCGCCAGAACTGCTCGAGAGGAACCTTGAGGCCGCGCGCCACGTGCACCGGCGCGTCTTTTTGATAGGGCATGCACCAGCGACAGCGTACGGTGTCGACGCGTTCGACGGACTCGAACCAGCGCTCGAGCTCCTCGCGCGAGCGGCGCAGCGCGATCACCGGACCTTCGAGTGTTGCGGGGCGCCACTCCCAGTAGCTGTTGTGTCCGCAGACGACCGGCGGGAGGCCGCGGTGGCGGCCGAGTACCTCGACTGCGCCGGCTTCGCCGTAGTTCGTGGCGAGCACCACGGCGCGGCGGCGTTCTTCCGGGGCAAGAGAAGCGACGACCCGTTCGACGGTGTCGACGAGTTCTCGCCAGCCGTGCATGTCCGCCAGGTTCTGCGGCAACGAACCCTGCTCATGTCTCTCCAGCACGGGTGCTTCGAGGCCGATCGCGCGCGAGTATGCGATGAACCTCTCCTGCGACAGGACGGGCAGCGCGACTGGCAGCGCGGGAAGACTTCCGAATACGGCGACCGCTGCCGCGACCGGCATTCGCCACGTCCGACGCGCGAGCACGGGCTCGGAGATGACTGCCCCAGCGGCGAAGAGGATCGTGTAGATCGGTGCCAGGTAGTAGGCCTTCGCCGTCGTTGCCACGAAGAGGACGAAGAGGACGGCGTATGCGATTCCGAGCGGGCGCACCGCCGCCAGACGGCGGGACGCGAGCAGCCCCCCCAGCCCCGTGAGCCACAGTGGCAGCAGCACCGGGTTTCCCAGCTGAAATTGCTGCGCGGCGAATTCGAATGGAGAGAGCGTGGGATTCTTGTCGGCGCGCGCGTTCGCCTGAAACTCGAGCGTGGGCCAGTCGTGCTGGATCTGCCAGAAGAAGTGGGGCAGAAAGACGACGAAGGCGATGCCGCCGCCCAGCCACAGCCAGGGGCTCGAGAACCAACGGCGCTGAGGCGTCAGCGCAAGCCCCACCACCAGCCCGAAGCCGAGGAAGCCGACGGAGACCTTGTTCAGCAGGCCGATTCCCGCCACCAGGCCGAATACGAGCCAGAGCCGCGGCTCGCTGCGCAGCAGGATTCGCGCGGCGAGCCAGCCGAGCGTCGCCCACAGGAGCACGTCGAAAACGTTCATCGAATAGAAGTGGCCGACGGCCAGATAGAAGGGGGTGACGAGCACGGACAACGCCGCCAGAAACTGCGCGCGCGATCCGCCACCCAGCTCGCGCGCGAGAAGGCCGGTGACGATTACCGTCGCTGCGCCCGCGAGGGCGGGTAGGCAGCGAAGCGCGAGGAGCGACTCGCCCAGGCCGGTGCGGGCAAGCCAGAGCAGCGCGATCGACAGTGGCGGATGCTCGACGTAGCCCCACGCGAGGTGTTCTGTGGAGGCGAGGTAGTACAGCTCGTCGCGAAAGTGACCGTAGCCAGTGCTCGTCGCCAGGTGCAGCGCGAGCTTCGCCAGCGCGAGTGTCCCGAGCGCGGCCCACGAGGTGTCGCGAAGCGGAGGCGCCATCTGCACCCGAGTATGTGGCGCGCCGGTGGCGGTCTGCAAGCCCAGACGAAACCCCGCGCCGGCTCGGCGGGTGCGGGCTCCTATTCGATGGGGGCGTACTTGCCCGGTGCGTGGCGTGACACCATGAAGGCGAGGGGCAGCGCGCTCAGGAAGAGCACGCCGATGAAGAAGTAGGCGTCGTAGAAGGCCTCCATCGAGGCCTGCGCCTCGAGCATGCGGTCGAGCAGCGCGCGCGCGACGAACTCGGCCTGGACCAGGTCGAGCCCCCCGTCGGCAAGGCGCTGCGAGAGTGAATCCAGTGCCTGCACGGTGGGCGGGTCGAACGGCCCGACGTGCCGCGCGAGGGCGCTGCGGTGCACCTCGGTCTGCCGGTCGAGGATGCCCGCCAGCGCCGCGATGCCGAAGCTGCCTCCGAGCTGTCGGAAGAGGTTGTACATGCCGGCGCCCTTCGCCACCTCCGCCGACGGAAGCGAACGCAAGGCCACCGTCGACAGCGGGATGAAGAGCAAGCCCATCGTGATTCCGCGCAAGAGCTGAGGAACCATGACGTCGTCCCAACCAGACGCGAGCGTCCACTGGCTCATGGACCAGAGAGTGACGGGCATGAGTAGCATGCCGGTCACGAAGATTGGGCGCGGACCCACGTGCCAGACCAGCCAACCCATCATCAACATCATCAGTGCGGTCGCCATGCTCGATGGCAGCACCGCGAGGCCCGACTGCCACGCCGTCCAGCCGAGCAGCGATTGCGTGTAGACCGGAAAGAGGAAGACCAGGCCGAAGAGCCCCACGCCGAGCAGCGAGGCGAGCACGCAGCCGAGCGCGAGCTGCTTGTGGCGCAGCACCCGGAAATCGATGACCGGATCCTCGGTCGTCAGCTCGCGGACGACGAGTCCGATGATTCCGGCGGCGGAGAGCACCGCGAGCGCCACGATCAGTGGGCTGTCGAACCAATCGTCCTTGTTGCCCCGCTCGAGCAGCGTCTGGAACGCGCCGACGCCGATCACCAATAGGGCGATACCCGGCCAGTCGACGCGGCGGCGGTGTGTGGCTGCGAGGTGGGGTGGATCGTGTAGATACGCGCCGCATAGCGTGGCTGCGAGGATGCCGAGGGGAACGTTGATCAGGAAGCACCAATGCCACGAGTAGTTGTCAGTGAGAAAGCCGCCGAGCGTCGGCCCAAGGCTCGGGCCGACCATGGCGCCGACACCGAAGAGCGCCTGCCCGACGCCCTGCTTCGAGGGCGGAAAGGTCTCCACCAGAATTGCCTGCGAGGTGGCGACCAGCGCGCCGCCCCCCAGGCCCTGCACGATGCGCCAGAAGATCAGGGCCTCGACGGTGTTCGACGCACCGCACATCGCTGACGCGGCGGTGAAGATGAGGATCGACGTCGTGAAGTAGCGTTTGCGGCCGAAGCGGCCGGCCATCCAGCCGGTGAGCGGGATGATGATGACGTTGGCGACGATGTAGGATGTGATCACCCAATCGATCTCGTCGAGCGTCGCGCCGAGGTTGCCCATCATCACCGGGACGGCGACGTTCACGATGCTCGTATCGATGATCTCGAGCATGACGGCGAGCATCACCGAGAACACGATCAGCAGCCGAGGCAGATCGAGGCGGTAATCCTCCTCGGAGGTCAGTGAGGGAGCAGGCGGGGTATCAGCGGACATCGACCGACACCTCGGCCGACAGTCCGATGGCGAGTGTCGGCTGGGTGTCGCCAGCGGCGACGGGCTGTCGAGAGCTGCCGTTCGACACCTCGTCCAGCACGATCTTGACCGGTATGCGCTGCACGACCTTGGTGAAGTTGCCGGCCGCGGGCTCGGGGGGGATCAGGGCGTACTTCGCGCCGCTCGCCGGCGAGAACGACTCGACGTGACCCCACCAGGTGTGCTCGGGAAAGGCATCGACGTGGATCGTGACAGGAGCACCGGGTCGCATGCGCCACAGCTGCGTCTCTTTGAAATTCGCAACCACCCAGCTCGGCTCGCGTCGGCGCAGGGCCATGAGCGCCTGGCCGCGGCGGACGATATCGCCGAGATGCACGTTCTTGCGGCCGACGATGGCGTCGAATGGCGCTCGCAACTCGCAGTGCTCGAGCTCGAGCTCGGCCTCGCGCAGCGCCGCCTCCGCCTGGCGCAGCGGCGCCTCGTTGCCGAGCACACCGCGCTCCGCCTTCGCCCGCAGTGCGAGCGCGTGCACGCGTGCCTCGGCGGCGTCGTGCGTCGCGCTGGCAGCGTCGAGCTGCTGGGTGTTCGCCGCCCCGCTCTCCGCGAGCCGTCGCACGCGCTCGAGCTCGCGGCCGCTGCGCCATGCCTCGACTTTGGCCGCCCGGCCCTCGGCGTCGGAGGCCGCGGCAGCCGCCTCGGCCGAGTTCATCTGGTTGTGCGCGGCGGCGAGGTCCGCCCGCGCACGCGCGAGATGCGTCTCGGCCTCGGCCGTATCGAGGCGCACGAGCGTCTGCCCAGCCGAAACCTCGGCGTGCCCGCTGATCAGGATCTCTACCACGCGCCCGGCGATCTCGGGCGCCAGGTGGCTCAGCGTGCCCTCGACGAATGCGTCATCGGTGGTCTCGAAGCCGCGCCCGCGCTGCCACTGGTAGGCGCCGGCGCCGACCAGCAAGAGCAGTGCGACCAGGCTGAGCCAGCTGCCCGGTCTGCCCCCGCGCAATGCCGACAGGAAGCGGCTCGCCGGACTCATCGCGGGTCCGCCCGGACGCCGGTGAGAAATAGATCGACGAATGTCGCGACGACTTCGTCGAGAGACTGGGGGTAGGCCTCGCTCTCCCCGTGCACGATGCGCACGTTCAGGTAGTCCCGGATCATGCCGAGGAAGGCGCGCGCACCGAGCAGCGGATCGATTGGCCGAAACGCGCCCTCTGCGATGCGCATGCGCACGTAGTCGGTGACGAATTCGCGCAGCGGATCGACATGCGAGGCGAAGAGCGGCGCTGCCAGCTCGTGCGACTCGAGCGCCGTGAAGAAGAGCAGGCGCAGGAACTCGGGATCGGCTGTGCCGCCCTTGAGCACGCCGCTCGCGAGCGCCGTGAACACGGCCGTGTCGTCGCGGCGCCGCGCCGCGTCCTCGGCGCGATCGAAGAGCAGCGGTGTCTCGATCTTGCGCGCGACGATCGCGGAGTAGAGCGACTCCTTGCTCCGGAAGTAGCGGTAGAGCGCCGCCTCGGTGATGCCGACGCTCTCGGCGATTCGCCGGGTGGTCGTGCCGTTGAAGCCGCGCGCCGCAAAGCAACGCAGCCCCTCGCTCAGGATCTCCTCGCGCCGTTCCGCGGCGGTGGGACGCCGCGAGCGGCGGTTCGACAGGTTGGACGGGTGTTCGCGTGTGGGCATGGGGGAGCTGGTCGCACAGATTAGTAAGTATTTACTAAATAGAAAATGACTTGTAATTTCAGATAGTTGACCGCAGAGCCGTGGAGATACCCCCACCCGGCCTCCTCCCGAGAACTCCCCGCCCGGCAGCGGCGCCAGCGGATCGAGAGCCAGATCACCGAACCCGCTGCAGCCCGAGACCGGGGACAGACCGGAGACCAAGATCAAGAGCGGGGACGCCCTTACCTACTGCCTTTTCACGGACCCGAGACTGCGGAAGAGTGCTTGCGTACACCGCGGCCAGTGCGCCGCCTATCATGCGCGGGAACGTGCTGCCATCCGGAGGAATCTTGCATGCGAGACTCGGCTTCCTATTTCCGCATCGCGCCGTGGGTCGCGTTGCTGCTCGCGCTCGGCTGCGCCGACGGAGAGCGGGCGTTGCGCGCTGCCACCGGTGCCGAGAGTGCGACCGAGGTGCCGGGCAACCCGCAGAAGGACGCCTATTTCGGCGATCTCCACGTTCACTCCGCGTGGTCGCTCGACGCCTGGGCGTTCGGTGTGCGGGTGACGCCCGAGGACGCCTATCGCTACGCGCGCGGCCAGGCGATCGAGCACGTCTCGGGCCGGAAGATCCGGCTCATGGGTGCGCCCCTCGACTTCGTCGCGCTCACCGAGCACGCGAATTACCTGGGTTTCAGCGAGTGGCTCGAGGAGGGGAGCGACCCCGGCGCTGCTCCACAGCTGCTGCGTGATCTCGTCAGCAGTGACCGGACCGTGGCGCGCCGCGCAAACGAGGCCTTGTTCGCCGATATGGCGCTCAACATCCCCGTTGCCGAGCTGCTCGTACCGGAGGCGGCCGTTGCGAACACGTGGCGGCGCATCGTCGAGTTGGCCGATCGGAACAACCTCCCCGGCGAGTTCAGCGCCTTCGTCGCCTACGAGTACACCCCGATGCCCGAGGGCCAGAACCTGCACCGCAACGTCGTGTTTCGCGGCTCGCGGGTGCCCGAGCGGCCGTTCTCGTCACTCGAATCGATGAACCCGGAAGATCTCTGGGACTGGATGGATGCGGTTCGCGGCACCGGAAGCGACGTGCTTGCAATTCCGCACAATCAGAACGGCAGCAATGGTCGCATGTACGAGGCCGTGAACTGGGACGGCGCGCCGATCGACGCCGGCTACGCGACTCAGCGCGTGCGCAACGAGCCGGTCAGCGAGGTGATGCAGATCAAGGGACAGTCCGAGGCACACCCGGAGCTCTCGCCCGACGACGAATGGGCGGACTTCGAGATCGCGCCCGCCATCCTCGGCCTCCCGAACAGCATCGGAAAGGTGCCGGGTAGCTACGCGCGACAGGCGCTGAGGGACGGGCTCGCCATCGAGGCACGGACGGGGGTGAACCCCTATCGCTTCGGGATGCTCGGCTCGAGCGACGGCCACAATGCTTCGTCGCCCGTCGAAGAGGAAAACTACACCGGAAAGATTGGCTTTCTCGATGGGACGCCCGAGGCGCGGCTCGGACGCTCGCGCCTCTGGGGCGGCGCCGCGGGCCTGACGGGTGTGTGGGCCGCGGCGAATACGCGCGAGGCCATCTTCGACGCGATGCGGGCGCGGGAGGTTTTCTCGACCTCCGGCCCGCGCCTGCGCGTCCGCCTCTTCGGCGGTTGGGACTTCGCGGAGGCGGATCTCGGGCAGGGCATGGTGGCGAGCGGTTACGAGCGCGGTGTCGCGATGGGCGGCGTGCTGCGCGGGGATGGCCATGACGCGGGTGCGCCGACGCTGCTCGTGGGTGCACTCAAGGACCCGAACGGTGCACCGCTCGAGCGGCTGCAGATCGTGAAAGGCTGGCTCGATGGCGGGCAGACGTTCGAGAAGGTGTTCGACGTGGCCTGCGCCGACGGCTCCGCGCCGGAGGGCGAAGCCCCGCGTTGCGCCGCGCGCGCCGCGGCGCCCGATCTCGACGATTGCTCGTTCGACGCGAAGGGGGGGCGCGACCAGCTCTCGGCTGCGTGGACGGATCCGGAGTTCGAGTCCGGCCAGGCGTGCTTCTACTATGCGCGGGTGCTCCAGGTGCCCACCTGTCGCTGGAGTACCCATGACGCGAAGCGTCTCGGCGTGCCGCTGCCCGAGGACGTGCCGGCGGCGATCCAGGAGCGCGCCGTGACCTCGCCTGTCTGGTACGCGCCCTGACGCGACGGCCGCGGCAGCCCCTGCGTGCTGCCCGGGTTTCGCTGCGACCGATCAGCGCGCGATGCGTCGCAATGCGGCGCGTTCGGGGGAAAGATCATCGGCGGACAGGCCGAGGGTGGCCAGGTCCGGAGGTAGGGTCCCGTCGACGATCAGTCCGGCGGCCGCTCGGGCGGCCGCCGGCGAGGTCATGATGCCGAAGCCGCCCTGTCCCGCCAGCCAGAAGAAGCCCGGATGGGTCGCGTCCATCCCGATGACCGGCGTCCGGTCGCGGACAAAGCTGCGCAGCCCCGCCCAGCGGTTGCGGATGTGTTTGATCTCCAACGTGGTCGCGCGCTCGACGCGATCGACCGCCAGCGCGACGTCGTGCTCTTCGGCACTCGCATCGCAGGGTGGTGACGGCGTCTCGTCGGCGGGGGTTGCGAGGATCTGCGCGCCCTCGGGCTTGAAGTAGAACTCTTCGTCGACATCGATCACGTAGGGCCAGCCCCTCACGTCGCAGCCCGCGGGTGCATCGAAGGTGATCACGGTCCGACGCAGCGGAGAGAGCCCGAGTGGGCGCACGCCCGCCAGCCCGGCCACTTCGTCGCACCAGGCCCCGGCCGCGTTGACGACGACCTCTGCCCGATGCACGGCAGCGCCCGCGCGGATCTCCCAACCCTCCCGGAGCTGCCGGAGCGAGGTGACGCGTGCGCGCGTGCGCACCACACCTCCCGCCGTGCGCAGGCCGCGAAGATTGGCGTCCAACAGGCCCGCGACGTCGATGCCGATCGAGTCGGCCTCGAGCACACCCGCAGCCAGGTAGTCGCGGCGCAGCACGGGACACATCTCGAGTGCCTCCTCTGTGCAGACCGGGCGCAGGCCGATACCGGCCGCTCGCCCGGTCTCGAGAGCGCTGTCGAGGCTGCGGCGCTGATCTTCGCGGCCGATCCAGAGCGCGGCCCGCTCGTAGATCAACGGGTGGTCGGCGAATCCCTCGGGCGGCTCCTCGAAGAAAGGCCGGCTCGCGCGCGTGAGCCGGCGGACGACCTCGTTGCCGTAGCTCTCGATCAGGAAGGCCGCGGAGCGGCCGGTCGTGTGGTGGCCGGGGAGGGCCTCGCCTTCGAGCAGCAGAACACGGCCGTGCGCCTGAAGCTCGCGGGCCGCCGAGGCGCCGGCGATGCCCGCGCCGATCACCGCGTAGTCGAAATCTGCCATTGCCTCTCCACCACGGTCGCCGCCCGCCTTGTCCGATCGCCGCTGCGGCTCCTTCGACCGGGCGTGCGCATCCCTCTCCCGCCGCGCCGCAGGGCGCGTCGGTCGTCGACCCATTTCTCGCGCCCGCGGGCCTCCACCTCAGGTGGACCTGCGGCTCCTGCTTCCCGTGCGCGTTTCCTCGCGAGGCGCCGCGGCACGCGTGCGGCGAGTCCCGCGACGAGATGGCCAGGTGCAGGATAGTCCCCATCGGCGAGGTTGCGCTTCCCGCCTCGGAGCCCGCATCGAGAAGACGAAGGCTCCAGCGGGGCACGAAATCTCCTGAGCCTGGCATCGACACCCTTCCGGGCCTACACGGGCTGCTGGAAAGTTGGCGGAGCGTTGAGATACCCTGCTGGGGTCGCCCCGCAGACGGGTCGCGCTGCGGGGGTGGGAGGCTGCGATGGACAAGCGCCGCCTGGGCACTCTGATCGCCCGCTACAGCGTGAATCCGCTGGTCAAGGCGTTGGCGGCGATCGGCCCGTTGCCGGCTGGCATGGTTCTGCTCGAAACCGTCGGGCGCACGAGCGGCGAGCCGCGCCGCGTGCCGGTCGGCGGCAGGCTGCGCAACGGCAGCTTCTGGCTCGTGGCCGAGCACGGCCGTCGCGCCGCCTATGTCCGAAACATCGTCGCGAACCCTCGAGTGCGGGTGAAGCTGGGCCGCCGTTGGCTGGCCGGCAGCGCCGTGCTGCTGGACGAGGACGATGCCGTGAAGCGCACCCACGAGCTCGGCCTGCGGCTGAACGGCGCCGTCGTGCGGACAATCGGCACCGAGCCCCTCAGCGTGCGCATCGATCTGGACCCCGACCAGGGATAGCCGGGCCCGTCGGGAGCTCGGCTACGGAGCCTCGCCGGCTCCCCGCGGCACGCACTCGGGGGCCACGATGACGAGCGGTCCCTCGCCGTCGCGTACGCCGAAGTAGGCGTCCTCGCCGGGCGCGAGCGATCGTCCGGAGAGGGCGCAGACCGCCTCGCGCGCCAGCGTCATGTGCTGGAAGCCGACGATGCCTTCGAGCGGCGGCCGTGCCGCGGAAGAGCGGCCGGCCGGCGCGCTCGGCTCGGCGTCTTCGTCGTGCCCCGCAGCGACGAGCCGCGCCGCCAGTCCGCGCAGCTCGCCCTCCGTCTTGCGGCTCACGGCCGAGAACGCGTCGACGACCTCCTCGAGTGCCGTGCGCACCAGGTTCGAGACGGGCACCTTCATGCCCTCGGCCAGCTGCTTCAGATCCTCGACGAGAACCTCGGGAACGCGGGTGTGGAGCACCCGCTCCTTGCGTTCCGAGCGGCGCCCGCCGTCCGCCTCGCGTGTTTCCCCGTCGTCGACCATCCCGGAGATTTGTAGCACGGAGTGATACACCCGTCCCGGGGCGCGGCTCGCGCAGGCGCCCCGGGGTTCGAGCCGTCAGTCGCGCTCGGCGACGGCTTCCTTCACCGCGGTGCCGAGGCGCTCGATCGCGTCGACCGTGGAGCGGAGGCCCTCGCCGGTCGCCTCGATCGCCGTTCCAGTGACCTTTCCAGCCGTTCGCAGCCAGGCTTCGCCGATTCCCACCAGCTCGTCGACCATCGTCTCGATGCGTTCGTCGTTGTTGCGCTCGCTCATCTTCAGGCCCCTCGTTTCTGCTGCCCGGGCTCCATTGCCCCGGCACCGCAACAATGTAATACGTTGTGATACATATTCAAGGGACGTGATACAAAAAAGTGATACGTTTTCCCCCGGGGGATGGCAATCGTGCAGCCCTCGGTATGCGTCGGTGCCCTGCATTCCATTCGCAATGCCGGAGCGACCGCAGGTGCTGCCAGGAGTTCGCAGTCGCACTGCCGCGCCCGTGTTCGAAATCCGGGATTTCGGGCCGCGCCGCTACGCCTCGGGCGTGTACTTCACCCTCATTTCGGAGACGGTGCGCACCAGCGACGATGGAGTGATCACCGGCCCGCCGGCGGAGTACTCCATATCCGGCAGTCGGCGCAGGACCTCCTCGAAGGTCACGCGCATCTCCATCCGCGCCAGGTTGGCGCCCATGCAGAAGTGGCTGCCGAGGCCGAAGCCCATGTGATGAGGGTTGCGCTCCACCTTGAAGACCTCGGCATCTTCGAACTCGTTCTCGTCGCGGTTTGCCGAGGGGTAGAGCATGAACACCCGCTGCCCGGCCTCGAGCTTCTGGCCCCGAAGCTCGGTGTCCTCGACCACGGTTCGGCTGAAGGACTGGACTGGCGAGCTGAGCCGCACCATCTCCTCCACGGCGCCTCCGATGAGCGAGGGATCGTCGATCAGCTGCTGGCGCGACTCCGGGTTTTCGATCAACAGCTGCATGCCGCCGGAGATCCCGTTTCTCGTGGTCTCGTTTCCGGCGATCATCAAGGTGACCAGCAGCTTGATCAGCTCGTCGTTGTGGAGATCCAGGTTGCCTTCCGACAGGTGGTCGGCAGGCGTCACTTCCCCGAGACTCTCCGTCTCGTCGAAGGTCTTGAGAAGGCCCTCATCCTTCGCGCCGGCCAGGATGCTGATCAGATCGTCCTGGGGATTCTTGCGCCGATCCTCGATGATCGTGGTGACGTACCGGCCGTACGCCACGTACGCGGCTCCCCCCTTGGCGACGATCTCCATGTCGTCCATGTGCCCTTCGGCGCCAATCATGTCGTCCGACCACTCGCGGAGCTGTTCGTAATCGGCCTGGGGGATGCCCATCAGGGCCGCGATCAGGCGCAGCGGAAGCGGTACCGCGATGCTGCTGACGAAGTCGCACTCGCCGTCCTTGGCGATCGTGTCGATCGCATGGGTCGTGATCTCTCGAAAGTCCTTTTCGAGCTTTCCCACCATTCGCGGCGAGAAGCCGCGGTTGATCAGTCCCCGGAGTACGCCGTGGCGCGGCTCTCCTTCGTCGATCAGTCCGAGCTTGGCGCCATTGCCGGCTCGAACTCCATGGGCGGAAGTGAAGAGATCTTGATTCTTGGAGATGCTGGCGACGTCCTCGTAGCGCGAGATGATCCAGAGATCGTCCTTCTCCGACCAATGAACGGGATCGTGCTCGCGCAGCCACTGCGACCGTTCTCGCATATCCGATTCGATCCAATTCTTGGAGTCCAGGAAGCTGACATCGACATTCATATCGTTCTCCTTCTCGCCCGTGAGGGCGGCACAGGTCGTTGATTCAGTCGCCGGTCGTGCACGCACCCATCAGCCACCAGCGGGGCTTGCAGTCGTAGATCAAGCGCCCGCGTTCTCCGTGCATCCAATCCAGCGGAACCTCCTTGCCCTTGGGCGGCATGCCGGGTGCTGGCTGGTCCTGCAGCGCCTCGAGCGGCCGGGGGTAGGCGGCCCATTCCTTGGGTGCACGCCAACCGGGCGGCGGGACGAGTTGTGATCGCGTTCCGTTGATGGGATACAGCGCGCGGCGTTCGAGAATCCTCTCGGCCAGGTCCGCCACGATCTCGGGGTGTGTCGCCGCGAGGTTGTTGTGCTCGTTCGGATCGTCGGCAATACGGAACAGGTAGTTCGTGACCTCGGCTCCGATCAGATCCTGCTCGATCTGCTGCACGAGCTTCCACTCCTGATCGAAGACCGTGAGGCTGAAGGATCCATAGATGGGTGTCTCCGAGACGAAATAGACGTAGTCCTGGCGGGGCATCTTCTTTCGCTCGTGGATGGCGGGCCACAGGCTGCTGCCGTCCAGCTTGCGACGGTTGCCCGGCTCGATATCGACTGCGTCGGCGAGGCTCGGGAACACGTCCATCACGGTCATGATCTGGTCCATCTTCTCGCCCGCCGCGTCGACACCCGGACCGCGAATCGCCGCCACGACCCGAATGCCACCCTCGAACGTGTCCCCTTTGCCTCCTCGCAGCGGTGCGTTGTAGGCGCCGCCTCCGGCGTAGACCGCCCCGCCGTTGTCGCTGAAGAAGAGGACGAGGGTCTCTTCAGCGATGCCCTGCTCATCCAGGGTGTCGAGCACCTGTCCGATGGCCCGGTCCATCCCCTCGACCACGGCTGCATAGATGGGGCGCGCACTGGGTTGCAACATCAGACTGCTGAGCCGACGCGTGGAGTCGGAGTTCTTGCTGCGGCTGGGCTTCCGATCGTCTTCGAGATCGGCGTACTTCTGCTTGAGATCTTCGGGAGCATCGAAAGGGGTGTGGGGCGCGATGAAAGGCATGTAGAGGAAGAATGGCTTCTCCCGATCGCGCTCCCGGATGTAGCGGCTGGCTTCTTCGGCGAGCAGGTAGGTCTCGTAGCCATCGTCATCGATGGCTACGCCGTTGCGCTGGAAGTCTCGCCCGCCCTGGTTCGAGAAGGGCGGGTAGTAGCCGACCTCGGTGTGGAGGTGGCCGTAGAAGTGTTCGAAGCCGCGCTCGTTCGGATGGTAGGTCTGCTGCGCATGGCCCAGGTGCCACTTGCCCACCATTGCCGTCTGGTAGCCGGCGGCTTGGAAGGTCTGGGGCATGAAGTGCTCATCAGGATGGATGCCGGTGTTGTCCCAGGCCATGATGGTCGCGTACGCCACGCCCAGCCGAAGCGGGTCGCGCCCCGTCATCAGGGCCGCCCGGGTGGGTGAGCAGATGGGCGTGGCGTAGAAGCGGGAGAGCTCCATGCCCTCCCGCGCCAGACGGTCGAGAGAGGGCGTGTCGATCTCGCCACCGTGGAAACCCACGTCGGCCCAGCCCAGGTCATCGGCAACCATGATGATGACGTTTGGTCGCTCCGCTGCGGCAGGCGCGGCGAAGCCCGGGAGGAAACAGAGAATCAAGGCTGCGCAGAGGTGGCGTCTTGCCGCGCTCGCTCCCACCGCGCTGGGGGGTTGCCGGCAGACGGCCTCGGCCAGCCGTTCGCTCCTTCGCGGTTCACAGTCGGGAAGGCCGTCATTCGAGTCCATGGTTCTCGCCCTTCGCGCACACGGCGCGGATGCCCGATGTGTGGGTTCAACTCTCGAGGTCGAGGAGGCGTCGCAGCGTCTCCCCGAGGATCTCGAGATGTCGGCCGGCGAAATCGACGCCGGGGAAGAGCATTGCCTCCGCAGCGATGCCGTTCAATACGGCGAAGGCGAATCGCTGCGCGCCTTCGAGCCGCCGCCTCGAGAGCCCGAGATCGCCGAAGAGCTCGCGCCAGATGTCGCCGAGTGCATCGCCAAGGTACTGCGACCACGCATCGGTTTCTCTGCTGGCGTCTCGGCTGCGACCCATCTGGATCTCGATGAAGGCCTTGTACGTGGGTCCGTTCAGGAGATCCCGACAGCGCCCCAAGAATGCCTGCACCCGCAGGGTCGGATCGGGCTCAGCTGCCCGTATCTCGGAGAGACTCGCTTGGAAGCTACGGACGGCGTCCTCGAGCACGGCGTCGAGCAGTGCGTCCTTCTCGCCGAACTGGTGCTGAATCGCCCCCCAGCTCACGCCCGCTCGCTCCGCGATGGCACCCATGGTGGCGGCACGGAGCCCGAGCTCTGCCACACACTCCGTGGCAGCCGTGACCAGCTTCGCCCGAGTTGCGGCGCTGCGCTCCTCCTGGGTGCGCGGGCTGCGGCGACGGCGGGTCGGAGCGGAGCCGGCAATCGTGCTAGGCACGAGTGTCTGCCTCCTCCTCGGAGAGGACATCACTCAGTCGCTCTGCGGCGTCCACGAGCTCGGTGAGGAGGTCGCGGATCAGGTCACGGGACGACTGCACGCCCTTCATCATCCCCACCGTCTGCCCCACCGGGTTGAAGGCCACGTCCTGGGTGCGCTCGACGCCGGCGTAGCTGTGGGTGCGACGTACAGCATCGAAAGTCACCATGCCCTGGAGCGGCATGCCCAGCGGGTCGGGCGTGTCCTCACGTTCCCATGCCTCGGTCCAGTCGTTGCGAAGCATGCGGCACGGCTTTCCCGTCCAGGAGCGCGATCGCAGCGTGTCCTCGCTGCTCGCATCGAAGTAGGCCTGCTTCTCTGCCGGCTGCGCTGCCGCTTCTTCGACGGTGAGCCAGAGTGAGCCCGTCCATGCACCGGCAGCGCCCATGGCCAACGCCGCGGCAACCTGGCGACCGTTTCCGATGCCGCCCGCTGCCAGCACGGGCGTCGGCGCCACCGCGTCGATTACCTGCGGCCAGAGTACGAGGCTTCCGACCTCGCCGGTGTGCCCCCCTCCCTCCGCACCCTGCGCAATGATCAGGTCGACCCCCGCCTCCTTGTGCCTCACCGCCTGCTTCACGCGGCCGCAGAGCGCGGCGACGAGTCGGCCGCCCGCGTGAATCTCCTCGATGACATCCTGCGGAGGCGTGCCCAGCGCGTTCGCGATCATGCGGCAGCCGTCTCGCTTCAGCGCTTCGTCCAGAAGCGGGCGCGCGGTAGCCATGGTCCAACCTTGGAGCCCCCCTTTGGGTCCGCCCTCATCCGGCATGGGAGGCACCCCGTGCGAGGACAGCAGCTCCTCCGCGAATTTTCGGTGTTCTGCTGGAATCATGGATTCGAGCCGTTTCCGCAGCTTGTCTGGATCCGTCTCGTCCATGCCCTCGTATCTCTGCGGGATCACGATGTCGACCGCATAGGGCTTTCCGCCGATGTGAGCGTCGATCCAGTCGAGCTCCCGGCCCAGCTGCTCCGCCGTGAAGCCCACGGCGCCCAGGACTCCGAGTCCCCCGGCTTCCGAGACCGCGACCACCACGTCGCGGCAGTGGGTGAAGGCGAAGATCGGGACCTCGATCCCCAGGCGTTCGCAGAGTTCGCTTCGCATGCTCTCCTCTCGCTTCCGGCCCGCACGGCCGCGCGGGCTAGATACATGTTAGAATAATTGTATAATGTTTTCCAGTTCACCTCCCCATCTGCCAGATTCCCAGTGCGAGGAGCGAGATCCATGCCCGACTCAGATGTGATCGTGATCGGTGCGGGCCACAACGGCCTGGCTGCGGCAGCAGTTCTCGCCGGCAGGGGGCTCGAGGTCCTCGTCCTGGAGAAGAACGGCTACGTCGGGGGCATGACCGGCACTCGCGAGATTCTCGCGGGCTGCCGGAACGAGGTGGGAGCGAGTTGCCTCTTCCCCCTCTCGAGGCAGGTGGTCGAGGCTCTCGATTTCGAGGGCAATGGAGCGGAGTTCATCGACCTGCCGATCATGGCCACCAACCTGCCGAACTCGGGCGCGGCGCCGCTGCTCTTCTACAGCGGCCGGCTGCGGCAGCTGGCGCACATCGTCTATCGCCACGGTCCGAGTGCGATGCTCGGATTCGTTCGGCTGGTGCAGTACTGCAAGTATCCCGCCTCGGTGATGGATCGCTTCACGCCGGGGCGTGCTCCGCGTTCTGCGCAGGAGCTGCTGTCTGCCGCTCCCAACGCCGCGGCGCGGGAGCAGCTCGAGCTGGCCTTCAACGGCTCGGCGATGGACCTGATCGATCGCTTCTTCCCCGATCCAGTGAAGCACCGGACGTTGCGCGCACTGCTCTCGTTCGCCGCCATTCAGTCGACTTACAAGGGCCCCTATTCACCGGGCTCCGCAATGTGCCTGGTCTACACGCTCTCGCAGGATGGCGAGGGCGGCCTGATGCGGCGGGTCAAGGGAGGCATGGGTTCGCTTTCCGAGGCGCTGACGCGCTCCATCGAGGCCAAGGGCGGCGAAGTCCGGCTGAAGCAGATGGTGAAGTGCATCGTCGTAGAGAACGCCAAGGCGGTGGGTGTCGAGCTCAAGAACGGAGAGCGGCTGACGGCGCGCGTCGTGCTGTCGAACCTGGACAAGCCGGCGACCTTCCTGCGTCTTCTCGGCGAAGAACACCTGCCGGGCGAATATGTCGCGGGTGTCCGCAAGATCGAGCACCGGGGCGCCTGGGTGCATCTGCTGTTCAAGCTCGATGGGCTTCCCGAGTATGGGGGCGAGTGGTCGTCGCTCAACCGCGACATTCACGCGCGCTTCGGCGGCGCGATGGTGCCGGACCCGGAAGAGATGCAGGCGAGCTACGAAGCGTGCTTGCGCGGAGAGCTTCCCGAGCACGTGCCCGTCGCGTTCCAGATCCCCAGCGTCATGGATTCGAGTCTGGCTCCCGAGGGCTGCCACATCGCCAGTGCCTACGGGTTCTTCTTCCCCTGCGAGGCCCCCGACTCCGAGCGCGGCAAGCTGCGCGACGAAATGGCGGAGCGGGTGATCGATCGAATTTGCCAGTACCTGCCCGACTTCCGCGAGCGCATCGTGGAGCGCGCCGTGTTTTCTTCGGACCACTTCGCCGCGATGCACGGGGCCACCAACGGCGACTTCACCCACGGTCTGATCCACCCCGAGCAGATGCTCGCCGCGCGGGCCGCCTCCGAGGGCTCGGCACACGCCACACCCCTTCCGGGCCTCTACCTGTGTGGATCTGCCTGCCATCCCGGTCCGGGCGTGACCTTCCTGCCTGGCTACAACTGCGCCCATGAAGTCATCCAGAAGGAATTCGCTTAGAGGCCCGAAGCAAGTGGGGCTCGAAGCGGCCACGACTGCCGTGCAGCGAAGGGGCTGAGGACCGCCGTGGATTTCCGTGGTCGACTCGTGTTGGGCTCCCGCGTCACGAGTGCGCTGGGACGGATCCTGGCGGACAGGCTCGAAGAGGGACTCGGCAGGGCGCTGCCTCGAACCGCGGAACAGCTGGCGCGCCCCGAGGTCGTGAATGAGCTGATTCGCGAGCACACGCCTGTCGGGGCGACGCCCCTGCCGCCGGTGCGTGCGGTGCGCCTGCCCGGTGTCGACTTCGAGAGCAGCAACTGCCGGAACTTCCTGATCGAAGTCGAGTTCGAAGGCGGCGGCCTGCACTCGGAGCCTCTGCCGAAGACCTTCTACGCGAAGCTCCCGTGTGCGGAGCTCGGCACGCGTGCCTTCGCCAATGCGGTTGGCTTCTGGCAGGTAGAGGCCGCGTTCTGCGAACGCGTGGCGCCGCGTGTCCCGATCCGGGTGCCGCGCGTGCATGCCGTCGCGCAGCGCGGCGCCCGCTTCGTGCTGCTGCTCGAAAACCTGCAAGAAATCCCCGGCTCCAGGCTCTTCATCAATCGCGACATGGCGGCCGGCACCACTCCCGAACGCGCACGCATGTGCCTCCGCACATTCGCGGAGCTTCACGCCGCCTTCTGGGGCTGGACCCATGAGCAGCGAGAGGCCGTGTTCCCCTCCAGGCTTCACACCTACCTCGCTCCGGGCGGTCGCGAGATGACGCGGGCGCTGAACGCGGCCGCGATTGCCCCCGCCCACAGGGCGGCACCGGACCTCTTCACGCGGGAGCTCGCAGCCACCTGCCGGCGCGCCATCCAGAAGTGGGATGCACTGATCGACGCCTGGTACGGCGAGCCCCTCACCCTGATCCACGGCGACAGCCACCTGGCCAACTGCTTCGAATACGCCGCGCGGGATGGCCCGCGCATGGGGATGCTCGACTTCCAGGGCCTGCAGTGGTGCAAAGGCATGCGCGACGTCCAGTACTTCCTGATCAATTCGCTCGAGCCGGAGCTGCTGGCAGCACACGAAGAGGACTTGATCGACTTCTACCTCGCCGAGCTCTCCCAGCGCGGCGTGGCTCTCGACGCCCAGGAGGCACGCGAGCAATATCGCGCCTTCTCCTTCCAGACCCTGATGGTCGCCGTGACCTCGATCGGACTGGGCTCGCTCACCGAACGGGATGCCACCGTGCGAACGCTGCTGCGGCGAAGTGCCGCTGCGGTGGAGCGCCTCGGTTTCGGCGACTGGCTCGCTGCTCTCGGGTGACGCCAGTCGCCTCGATCCGCCGGTGGGGCGCTCATTGCGCGCCGTTTCCGCTGCCGCCCAGGAGTCGCGGCAGCACCGCGCGGTGAAAGCCGCGGAAGGGTGGAGACCCCGGGCCTGCGCCGAGCGGGTGCCAGCCGTGCGAGAGCCCCAGCGCTCCGTCGACCCGCAGCGTGTCGCCGCTGACGTAGGCCGCCGCGTCGCTCAGCAGGAAGCAGACCGTCGCCGAGATCTCGGACTCGGTTCCCGTGCGTTTCAACGGCACGTGTCCCACGATCGCCTTCACCTGCTGCACCCAGAGGCGCCCCTTCTCGGACTCGGATTCGTAGCTGTCGGCACCGCTCGAGGCGATGAAGCCCGGTGCGACGCAATTGATGCGCACGCCGGCGGGGCCCCATTCCACCGCGGCGGTCTTCGTGAAGTTCTCCACCGCGGCTCGCGCGGCTGCAGAGTGGCCGAGGCCCGGTGCGCCGCGATCGCTGACCGCGGTGATGTTGACGATCGACCCTCCGCCGTCCCGCATGCCCTGCTGGTAGACCTCACGCGAGAACTGGAAGGTCCCCAGCGTATTCGTCTGGAGTACGGCGTTGAAGCCCTTCTTCGAGATTTCGGTCAGCAGCGCGGGAAACTGGCCGCCGGCGCAGTTGACGAGGCCGTCGATCGCGCCCGTCTCCGCAAGCACCGAAGCGACGATCTCCTTTACCCGCGCCTCGTCGCGTATGTCGCCCGGGTAGGCGCGGCAGCTGCCGCCGTCCTCGGCGATCTCTGCGGCGACCGTCTGCAATTTCGCCTCGGTGCGGCCCACGATCGCCACACAGGCGCCCAGCGAGGCCAGCTCGTGGGCGATGCAGCGTCCAATGCCGCTGCCGCCCCCGGTGACGATGACGCTGCGGTTCGCGAAGAGATCGGCGCGGTAGATCGACTGGAAGGGCATGGCCTCTCTCTCTCGAAAGTTGCGCGGGCCGTCGGGCTCCTGGGGTTACGGAGCTTGAGTCTATTTTTTGGCTTGATGTTTCGTCAAGCCAAGCCTCACGATGGCCGGGCACCGCACCGACTCGGCGAGCCGGACGGAGCCACGGAGAGAGTCGAATGAAGTTCGGGCTATTCGGAATCAACACCGGACATTGTCGGCGCCCGGAGACGATCGCACGGGTGGCCCGCGCGGCCGAAGCCGCCGGCTTCGATAGCGTCTGGACGGCCGAGCACATCGTGCTGCCGGATCCCCAGGTTCCGCCGTCACCCGTTCCCCCGGACACTTTCCTGCTCGATCCTTCTGCTGCGCTCTGCTTTGTCGCCGCCCACACGCAGCACATCCGGTTGGGTACGGGCATCATCATCCTGCCCCAGCGCAACCCCGTCGAGCTCGCCAAGGAGCTGGCGAGCGTGGACGTGCTGTCCGATGGGCGACTGATCTTCGGGCTCGGCGTCGGCTACCTGGAGAGCGAGTTCGCTGCGCTCGGCAAGGCCTTCCACGATCGGGGTGCGCGTACCGACGAGTACATCGATGTACTCCGAGCTCTCTGGACCCAGGCGTCGCCCCGCTTCTCGGGTCCGACGGTGCAGCTGCAGGGGATGGACGCGCATCCGCGTCCCATCCAGCAGCCCCACCCGCCGATCGTGGTCGGTGGGCAGAGCCCGGCGGCCTTTCGTCGGGCGGTGGCGCGCGGCAACGGCTGGTATGGGCCGGCGACGCCCGAGGCCCTGCCGGCCGTCCTCGATGGCATCGAGAGGGCAAGGGCCGAGGTCGATCGACCCGCAGAGTACGGCGACCTCGAGATCGGCATCATGGGAATGCTGGATGTCGACTTCGAAGCCGCGCTTCGCTATTCGGATCTCGGAGTCGACCGTGTGACGCTGCTGATGCAGGGCGACAATGAGGACGAAATCGTTCGCTCGATCGAGGAGCAGGCAGAGACGTTGGTGAGGAAGTTCGCGTGATCCCGATTTCCGATTCGCTTTTCCTGCTCGTGCACAGCATCACGGGTTGGATCCTCACCGCGGGAAGTGCGCTTCTGCTCCTTCCCGTCTTTCAGTTCTTGCGCTCGCGCTCTTCCTCACTGGCGCTCGACGCTGTGGGCCACTACTTCGTGGCTTTTGCAGGCGTGCTCAATCTGATCTGGGGCCTCGCGCTGCTCGCCACCAGCGGAGAGGTGGAGCACGCGCGCCTCCTCGCCTGGCCCAGCTGCGCGGGCTTCGCGCTCCTGGCCTTGTTCCGGATTCCGTTTTCGCGGGACGCGGTCATCGTCGCCGAGCTCGGCAAGGCTCCGCGTTTCGAAGTCATCGTCTTCGGTCTGGCCGCTCTCTTCTTCGGGGCGGCTGCACTGGCATGAACGTGGCTCCTCCGGCGGTCTGTTCCGCAGATCCATCTGTTGTTATTTGTTGACATCATTGCAGCGGCCGAGTGAAGCCGCGACGCGAGAGAGACGCAGCATGTCCGAAGACGCGGTGACCTATGCGAGCGAGGCCAACGTGGCCCGCATCACGCTCAACCGGCCCGAGCGCCACAACACTCTGACGGGGGAGCTCGTGCGGGCGCTCTTCGTCGCCCTGGACCGGGCGCAGCAGGATCCGGAGGTGCGTGTCGCCATCCTGACGGGCGCCGGCGACGCGGATTTCTGTCTCGGCGCCGACATGAAGGAGCCGGACGGCTTTCCGTCTCGGGCCCTCACCCACGAGATCCGCCTGCGTGACCCGGTCAACCCGTCTCAGACCTGGATCAAGCGCATTCGGGAATTCGACAAGCCCCTGATCGCTGCGATCAACGGCTGCGCCGCCGGCGGGGGCCTGGGTCTGGCCCTGTGCTGCGACATCCTCATCGCCTCCGAGAATGCCCGTTTCGGCTGCGGCTTCGCCTTCAATATGTTCTCCGCCCTCGACGGCGTGAACTACCACCTGACCCGCTTCCTGCCCTGGCACAAGGCGTGCGACTTTGCCTTCAGCGGAGAGGTCATCAGTGCGCAGGAGGCGGACGAGTTGGGCCTTCTCAACAAGGTCGTGCCTCACGCGCAGCTGATGGAGGAGGCCTCGAAAAAGGCCCGTCAGATCGTGCGCATGGCCCCGCTCGGGCTGCGCGCCGCCAAACGCTACATGTGGAGCTCCTACCAGAACGATCTGGAGATGGCATTGGCCCACTCGGAGGTCCTCGCGGGCAGCATCCGCCAGAGCGAAGACTTCGAAGAGGCACTCACGGCCTTTGCCGAGAAGCGGCCCCCCGACTTCCAGGGGAAGTGACATTCCACCGACCGTGCGACGGAGAATCGTCATGCAATTCGAAAAGCTGATCCGCGAACAGAGAGATCACATCGTCTGGATCACGCTCAACCGTCCCGAGGCCCTCAACGCTCTTCACTCGGAGCTGATGGTCGAGCTGCGCGCGGTCATCGAAGACGCGGGCATCGACGACGACGTTCGCGTCGTGGTCATCCGCGGCGCCGGCAAGGCCTGGGGTGCGGGTGCAGATCTCAAAGAACAGCAACAGATGCACGGAGAGAAGGGCGCGATCCGACGCTTCTTCACCAGGTGGCACGGCGCCCTGGACGCCATCGACCGCTGTCCGAAGATCGTGATTGCCGCCGTCCACGGCTACTGCTTTGCGGGGAGCATGGAGCTGATGATGTCGTGCGATCTGGCGATCGCCACCGAGGAGGCTCGGATCGGCGATCAGCACATGAACTTCGGGCTGCCGCCGATGGGATCGGCCACCCAGCGTCTCCCACGCCTGGTGGGTATGCGCAGGGCGAAGGAGCTGTTGCTGAGCGGCGACTGGCTGACGGGTGCCGAGGCCGAACGGATGGGCCTCGTCAACAAGGTCGTGCCCGAGGCCGAGTTCGACGAGGCCGTCACGGCCTTCGCCCAGAAGTTCGCCGAGAAGAACCCCGCGGCCGCCAGCCAGATCAAGCTGCTGGTCAACAACGGGATGCAGGCGGACCAATACACCGGGATTCGCTTCGAGGAGATGATCGCTCTCACCGGGACGGCTGGCGGCGAGAAGGGCGTCGACGCCTTCAACAAGAAAGAGAAGCCCGTCTTCTAGGGGAGGGTTCGCGTGGTCCGACAGGAGCAGCGTGATTTCCCGGCCGGGCCGCTGAGCGGCATCCGCGTGCTCGATCTGGGGACCTTTCTCGCCGGGCCCTGGGCTCTGGGCATTTTGGCCGATCAGGGCGCGGAGGTGATCAAGGTCGAAGTTCCGGGGGTGGGAGACATCGTTCGCTACTTCGGCAGTGAACGCAACGGCATCGGGGGGCTCTTCCACTCCATCAATCGGGGCAAGAAATCCATCGCCGTGAATGTCAAGGATCCCCGCGGCCTGGAAATCGTGCTGTCCCTCGCCCGAGACTGCGATGTCTTGCTGCACAACTATCGGCCGGGCGTCGCGGAGCGGCTCGGCCTGGCGTATGCGGACATCGCCGCGATCAATCCCGGGATCGTCTATCTCAGTCTCAGCGGCTTCGGCGAGGTCGGCCCCTACAGACACAAACGCGCGTACGACGCGACGGTCCAGGCATACAGTGGCTACACGATGAGCATGTTGGACGACTGCGGCGCACCGGTTCGCAGCTTTCAGATCGTGGCGGACAAGGTCTCGGCACTGACGGCCAGCCAGGCCATCACCGCGGCACTCTTCGCGAGGCAGCGAGGTGCTGGGGGGCAGGAGATCAAGCTCTCGATGGCGGACAGCTGCCTGCAGTTCCTCTGGCTGGACTGCCAGGGAACGGTTGGATTCTTGGAGCCGGGCGCCATCGAAAAGCCCCTACCCATGCAGAAGGGCATCTTGCCGATGCAGTTCGAGCGCGGCTGGGCCCACGTGCAGCCGGTCTCCGACGCCGAGTTCATCAGCTTCTGCCGCGCCTTTGACATCGACGTCGCCGATGATCCCAAGCTGAATACGATCGTCGCGCGCAACGAGCACCCCGAGGCCGTCCGGGACATTCTTGCGAGGATCGACGCCAAGGCCGTGTCGATGGATGTCGATGAGGCGATTGCCGCGTTGGAGGCGGAGGATGTGCCCTGTGCCAAGGCCCAGACCCTGGATGAGCTGATGCATCACCCCCAGGCGGAGGCGCTGCGCAGCTTCATCGTTACGGACCACCCCGTCGCGGGCCGCATGCGGGAGCCGCGCAGCGCCGCCCGCTTCGTCGGCACCCCCAACGCGGTGCCGTCGCCTTCCGCCACGCTGGGCCAGCACACCGACGAGGTCTTGGCCGATCTCGGAATGTCGGACCGTCGGGACGAGTTGCGGGCGGACGGGGTCATCCAGTGAGGCTGATGTGGCAAAGAAGCTGGCCTTCTCGATCCTCTTGAGCCTGGTGTGCCCCGGCGCTCTCGCGCTGGCAGACGCAGCGCTCCCGCCTCGCAACCCCTGGCTGGCCGCCGGCCCGTTCCCGATGTCGCACCACAACCCCGCGCAGACCGATGTCTCCGTGGTGGAGGGTCCGACGCAGGGCAAGCAGCTCGAGCGCGGCGATACGCAGACGGTTCCCGTCGTCTGGTGTTCCGCGCCCATCGTGAAGCAGCGAGGAGAACACACCACCGTCATCGCCGGCACGCCGCACGGTCTCGTCAAGATCGACGCCACCGGCGAGGCCTTCGACGTCGTCTCCCTCATGCC
Organism: Deltaproteobacteria bacterium; assembly: GCA_019310965.1. Lineage (GTDB taxonomy): Bacteria > Myxococcota_A > UBA9160 > UBA9160 > SMWR01. Next base: position 10,102 of record JAFDDG010000001.1, on the reverse strand, counting down.
CTATCCGGCAGCCGGCGGCGACCCCAGTGGCATCGCGCACGCAGACATCGCCCGGCACATGGCGCGAATCGATGAGAAGCGTCGACGCGGAGAGGATTCACTCCTGCTCTCCCACACGGCCGACATGCTCCGAGAGCTCGAGCTGAATCCGCGCAACGCCGGCTCGGGCGTCTACGGCCTGATCGACAAGGATGGCTACCACTACACGTCCTACCTCGCGACGAGGCTGGTGAAATCCTTCGATGGAAACGAGATCGGCGCGCCGCTGGTTCCGGTGCGGCACGTCGCGGTCACGGACGGCTTGCCAGAGGCGGAGGCGCGGGGCATCGATCGCATCCTCGGCATTTCGATGACCCCGGACGGCCATCTGGTTGCCGCGGCGACGGGTGCGCTCTTCGTGTTCGATCGCGAGCTCCAAAGGAAGGACGTCCTGCTGTTTCCGGGTGAGCACGTCGAGAACTCGATCGCGATCGACGGAGAGGGCATCTACCTCGTCACCTCGAAGCAGATGCGCCGCGTCGTCTGGACCGGAGAGAAGCTCTCGATGGATGAGGCCGACGGGGCCTGGGCCAGCGCGTACGCTGTGATGCCGGAAGGCGAGGCGATGCGCATGGGAGCGGCCTCGCACGGTTCGGGTACGACGCCAGCCTTGCTGGGCTTCGGCGACGACGCCGACAAGCTCGTCGTGATCTCGGACGGGCACCCCGAGGGGACCCAGCTCGTGGCCTTCTGGCGCGAGGCGATTCCCGAAGGTTTCGAGCAGAAGCCGGGCACCCTCTCGCGACGCATCGCCGACCAGATCCGCATTGGGGTGGGCCCCGCGACGATCGAGGCCTCGCCGGTGGTCTACGGCAACGGTGTCGCCGTCCTCAACTCCACCTATCCGAACCCCGCACCGGCACGGCTCGGCATACTCGGCAACGCTTTTCTCGCCGGAACCACGCGCGTGCCGCCGCTCGGAGTGCAGAAATTCGAGTGGAAATCCGACGAGAATCGCTTCGTCGAGAGCTGGCTTCTCGAAGACATCGACACCACCGATTTGATCGCGCCCGCCGTATCGCCACAGAATGGCCTGGCCTACGTCGCCACCAAGGTCGACGGCGTCTACGAGTACCGGGCCGTCGATTGGACGACCGGAGAACTCGTCGCCCGCTGGCCCTTCCCGGACGACAGCGTGCTCTGGAACAACTGGGGGGGCATCACGACGCTGCTCGAGGACGGCGACTTGCTGCTAGGTGGGTTCTTCGCCGTCAAGCGCTACGACATCGGGCATCTGCGTTGAGCGAGCGTCGGGAGTAGCGTCCGTGGCCGGCTGGTACCAGATCGGTGAGGTCCAGGCGCGCTCCTGGATGACGGGCGAGTAGAACGGCTCTTCTGCCTCCGCGAGGCAGCATTTGCCCCACACGTCGCCCTGGGCGCCGCGTTCGTGCGCTCGCGTCGTCTGGGCTGCGGCCTGCTCGCGACAGTCGGCGGCAAAGGGGTTCACGCCGGCCGCCTGGCACTGAAGCGTGCTCCAGCGGCAGGTCGGGTTCTCGAGCACGCGAACGTAGTAGAACGCGGGCTGTGCCGGATCGAAATCCGGGTCCTCCCAGACCGCGCACAGATCGGCGAACCCGGCACCTTTCGGGGCACAGGTGTCGGGTTCCACAGTGGCGCCGCTGCTGGCATTTCCGGCCACGACGCTGACCCGCTCGTGGGCCTCGCCGTCCGCGTCCACCCATCCCTTGATGATCTGTGCCTGTTGCAGATCGGTGCCGGGATGAGCTGCGGTGCCCGCATCTTTGAGGGCGCTCACCAGGAAGCGCGGCGCACGGGTGGTCGCATTGCCAGAGATCTGGCCGCCCATTGGAACGCCCTGCCGATAGGCTCGCTCGACCCTCTGCGGCGACTCGCACAGCCCTTCCTCCAGGGCGGGGCCACCGAAGAAGCGCACCACGGGTCGGGTGCCGCTGGTCGCGTAGGTCTCCTTGCGGCGCAGACCTTCGAAGATCGCATCCCGCGAGTTCTCCTCGGCCCACACCACGGCGTGGCCCCCCGGATTCGAGAAGAAGTGGTCCTGCACGTTGCGATAGTCGGCGTCGCGGCGGCCGAGATGCCCCACGTAGTTGTCTTCTTCGGCCCCACCCGGCGTGGCGCTGTGCGAATCCGTGCTGCCGATGAAGCCCATGCGGAAGGGGTTGGTGCCGGTCTCCTGGCCGAGCGCGAGGCCATCCTTCAGCGCGTTGCGCACCATGTTGCGCCTGGCGAACTCGTCGATGGGGACCGGGGCGGCGGCCTCGGTGCGCACCTCTCCGTGAACCGAACCCAACATGGTCAGGTTGTCGGCGACCACCTGCTCGAAATCGCATTGCTCGTCTTCGGTTCCCACGCCCCGGCCCGCCAGCCGGTCGAAGCGGCACTCCGAGCTGCCCTTGTGCTGAGTCAGTTCGACGAGTGGCTCGAAGAAGAGGCGATCGGTGGCCTCGTCCGGCGATTCGGGATCTCGGAACATCAGGCCGCCCGCTAGATTGGGGTTGTGAGGAATGGCGAGCACGTCGCAGCCCGCGTCTGCGTCGATGCACGCCTCCCGCAGCAGCTTCCAGAGCTTCGGAAAGTTGTAGGTGCCCGTGTCGAAAGTCGAGAAGGGCGTCTCGGTCACGTTCTCGTTGCGGAAGATCACGTTGCGATGCATGTTGAATGCATTCGGTGCGTCGGTGTACTCGTAGCCGACGAAGGTCGTGAAGCTGCAGCGGGAGGAGCGGTCGTAGTGCTCTTCCGCTGCCTGCTGAATCAGCGCCCAGGTGGCGGCGCCGGCCTCCTCACAGTCGGAGAGGTTGCAGGCGAACGACTTCGAGTCGACCTCGCCCCCCATGCCACCCAGGGAGGTCCACCACGAGGCGGCCAGCAGCTGGGTCCAGAGGTTGGAGGAGCGCGTCATCAGACAGTGGGGCCACCAGTAGCCGAGCTTCGAGGCGTCGGTCGTACACACATTGATCTGCCCCAGGTACTCGGAGTGATCGGTGATGGAGGCAAAGTCCAGCGGCCTCTGGATCTGGGCTCTTACGTTCTGGGCGCCATCCGCGTCCGGCAGCGTGATCGGACGGCCCTTTGCGTACCAGTAGGCGGCGAAAGGATCGTTTCGCTGGCTCGAGATGTAGGAGTCGAATGAGTAGCTCGTGTGGACGTGCAGATCGCCGAACAGCGGGCGCTTGAGCGAGTCGTAGCTGGCGCACGGCTCGCGTTGCTCCGTGCGCTCGAAGGCTGGCTGCTGGGTGCGGGCGCTCGCCGATTGCACGGCGGCGGAAAAGCATCCGATTGTGATTGCCGCGAGGAGCCGGGCTGATAGACGCGAGTGATGCATGACCTTGCTGCTCCTCTGACTGGTGGACGAGCTGGTGGAGGCATTTTCCGGCGCTGGCGCTCGCAGTGCAAGCCGGGCTGCGAACGCCGGCTGTATACTGCGGCGACTGAGCGAGGGGCTTGTGAGATGGTCTCCAGAGAGATTGGGCGGGACCGCGCGTACTTCGACGATCTCGAGGTGGGTCTGCGCTTCGGGGGGGACAGCTATGCCGTCGAGCACGAGGAGATGCTCGCATTCGCTCGCAAGTGGGATCCCCAGGCGATGCACGTCGATGTCGAGGCGGGGGAGCGGGCCGGATTCGACGGCATCATCGCATCGGGTGCCTACACGACGGCCATCTTCACGCTGCTCGCGACGCGGTCGAGGCTGAAGGCAGGAGATCACGCGGTGATAGCGGTGATGGCAGTGCGAAATCGGCTTCCGCACCCGGTTCGGGCCGGCGACGAGCTCACCTATCGAGCCGAGGTATCCTCGCGCCGCGAGTCGAAGAGTCGACCGGATGCCGGTGTCGTCACGACCATCGCTACCCTGACGAATCAACGCGATCAGATCGTCTTCGAATCGGAGTCGGTGACGCTCATCGCGAGACGCCCCCAGCCGGAGAGGTGATATGAAGCTGAGCACAAATCTCGTCGTGGATTCACTGCAAGACGTGGCGGAGCCCTCGAAGAAGATCGAGGACCTCGGGTTCGAGACGCTCTATTTCTCCGAACGCAAGCACGAGCCCTTCATGCAACTGGCCATCGCGGCGACTGCGACGAGCCGGATCAAGCTGGGGCCAGAGATTGCGTTGGCTTTTCCGCGCAACCCCATGGTCCTGGCCTACACCGCCTGGGATCTTCAGGGGTCCACGAACGGCCGATTCATTCTCGGCCTGGGGACGCAGGTCAAGGCTCACAACGAGCGTCGCTTCAGTGTGAAGTGGGAATCCCCCGGCCCGAGGCTGCGGGAGTACGTCCTCGCCATCCGCGCGATCTGGGACTGCTGGCAGAACGGTACAGAGCTCGACTTTCGCGGCGAGTTCTTCAACTACAACCTCATGACGCCCATGTTCAACCCCGGTCCTCTGCAAGTGCCGCGGCCTCCCATCTTCATTGGTGCCGTGAGCCCCTACAACTGCCGCACGGCGGGCGAGCTGTGTGACGGCTTTCACGCACATGGCTTCCACAGCGCCACGTCACTGCGAGAAAACGTGCTGAAGAGCATCGAGGCAGGCCTCCAGAAGGCGGGTCGCAAGCGGAGCGAGTTCACGATCACCGCTCCCGTCATGGCCATCATGGGAGACACCGCGAAAGAGATCGATACGATGCGGGAGCGGGTGAGGGAAATGGTCGGGTTCTACGGTTCGACCAGCACCTACAAGCCCACCTTCGAGGCGCATGGTTGGGGAGACACCTTCCTCCGACTGAGAGACAAGTCGAGAACCGGCGGCTGGGACACGATGGCGAGCGAGATCAGCGACGAGATGCTCGACGAGTTTGCAGTGACCGGCTCCTACGATGAGATCCCCGCTCTGCTCGAGAAGAAGTACGGTGACATGCTGGACGAGGTACTCATCTACTTCGGTGAGCCGGAAAAGGACGACCCGGCACGCTGGCGTCGACTCATCCAGGCGTTCAACGAAGACTGATCTGCCACGAGTTCCCACGGCGAACTTGCGTGCAGGCCGCGTCCCAGCCGCTCAACGCTGTGCACGTCCGGGAGGGCTGGAGGTAGGCTTGACACTGCGCGGCCGCATCGAGTCTTCTTTTGTGGTTTTTGGCTGGTGGGTGATTCGTTGGCGCTGGCTTGCGATCCTCTCGTGCCTGGCGCTCTCCTCCGGGTTGATCTCGGGGCTCCAGCACTTCCGGATCGACAACTCCGACGAAGCTTTTCTGCCCAGCGACGACCCGGAGCGCGTGCGCTACGAGGCCTTCAAGCGCCAGTACGACAGCGACGACCTGATTCTCGTGGTCGTGCGGCCATCCGAAGTCTTCGACTTCGCGTTTCTGGAGCGGTTGCGCGCCTTCCACGACGAGATCGAGGCCAAGGTCCCCTACCTCGACGATCTCACGAGCCTGCTGAACGCCCGGAACACCTACGGCAGGGAAGACGAGCTCGTCGTCGAGGATCTGTTCGAGACGTGGCCGCAAACTGCGGCTGAGCTTGCGGCGATTCGCGCCCGCGTGTTCTCCAACCCGCTGCTCGTCAACACCGTGATCTCCGCCAACGGCGAGTTCACGGCCCTGCAGCTCAAGCCCTTCACCTACTCCACGAAGGGGCCGCAGCTCGCTTCGCTCGAGGGCTTCGACGAAGCAGATGGGCCGGGCGCTTCCGGCCCCGACCCGCTGCCCTTCACCGAGGCAGAGGGTCGGGAAATGGTCGAGGTTCTGCATGCGATCCGCGACGCGTACCAGGCCCCCGGCTTCCAGGTGTACATGGCCGGGGGGCCGACCATGGAGCACGGGTTGGCCCAGACCATGCAGTCCGATGTCGTGACTTTCATGACGCTCTCCAACGGCGCGATTGCACTCCTGCTCCTCGCCTTGTTCCGCCGGATTTCGGGTGTGGTGCTGCCCTTGGCGGTGGTCGTGCTCGCCATGCTCTCCGCCATGGGGGCAATGTCGTGGGTCGACATTCCCTTTTCGGTCACGCTGAACATGCTTCCGGCCTTTCTGATCGTGGTGGGGGTCTGCGACTCGATCCACATTCTGGTGATCGTCTACCGCCAGCTCGACGCGGGCGCGCCGCGCAACGAGGCCATCGTGGGCGCGCTCGGTCACTCGGGCCTCGCCGTAGTGATGACCAGCGTCACCACCGCAGCGGGCCTCGTGAGCTTCAGCGTGGCCAAGCTCGAACCGGTTGCGCAGCTGGGCGTGGTTGCGCCGTTCGGGGTGATGCTGGCCATGGTCTACAGCCTCGTGCTGCTGCCGGCGCTGCTCGCCGTAGTACCCCTCGAGCGCAAGCGCCGCGGCCGGGATGTGGGGATCGCGGCCGTCAACACGGCACTGGCACGGCTTGGCGACGCCGTGACCCGACACCCGGGTCGTGTGGTCGTGCTGTGGGCGGTCGTGGCGCTCGTCGCGATCCCCGGCCTTCAGCAGGCCCACTTCTCCCACGACGCCATGAAGTGGTTCCCGACGCAGGATCCGCTTCGCCAGGCCTCGGACATTCTCGATCGGGAATTCGGCGGGTCCGGTGGCACGGAGGTGATCATCCACACGCCGGGCGAGAACGGACTGCACGATCCCGACGTCATGCGGCGCATCGAAGAGGCCATGAGCCACACCGAGACGCTGATGCTCGACGGCCGCAAGATCAGCCAGACCTACTCACTGGTCGATCTGGTCAAGGAGACCCATCAGGCGCTGAACGAGAACCGACCCGAGTTCTACAGGCTCCCAGTCGAACGCCAGCTGCTCGCCCAGGAGCTCCTGCTCTTCGAGAACAGTGGCTCCGACGACCTGGAAGACCTGACGGATAGCCAGTTCAGCCAGGCGCGCATGAGCCTGCGCATGCCCTGGGTCGATGCGATGGTGATGCCGCCCTTCCTCGAGCGGCTCGAGCCGGAGCTACGCGCGATCCTGGGTCCGGATCTCGACATCGAGCTCACCGGCAGCGGCGTCATGTTCGGACGCATCTTCGAGAACGTGATCGTAACCCTGGCGCGCTCGTACGTCTTCGCACTGTTGATTATCACCCCGCTCATGATCCTGCTGATCGGCAGCTTCAAGCGCGGCCTCGTCGCCATGATCCCGAACCTGATCCCGGTCTACCTGGTGATCGCGTTCATGGGCTTCGGCGGAATTCCGCTCGACATGACGACGCTCCTGATCGGCGGTGTGGTGATCGGCCTGGCGGTGGACGACACGATCCACTTCATGCACAAGTTCAACCGCTACTACGAAGACACCGGCGACCCCGCGGCAGCGGTCCACGAGACGCTCGCCACGACGGGCTCGGCGTTGCTCTTCACATCTCTCGTGTTGAGCTTCGGCTTTGCGATTTTCATCGCCGCCTACATGATCAACCTCTCGTGGTTCGGCCTGCTCGCGAGCTTCGCCGTCGTGGTGGCATTTCTCGCGGACGTGACGCTCGCACCGGCGCTGATGATGCTCGTGACGCCGAAGCGCACACCCGAGCAAGCCGGAGCCGTGGGCCCCGGCGGAGACGTGGGTTCAGCCACCGGGGGAGGTCGCTGAACGGGGAGCTCACCGAGGGACTCCGCACCCCGCGCGGATCGACCGGCGACAGCCGCGCTCGACATGTGGTAAGGGAAGGTCTCCCCAGACTGCGAGGTGGTGCGGTGAACGTCAGAGAAGTGCATTCGGTCCGATCCCATGCCGGGCGCCCGCGTCGCTCCGCGGGTCTTTCGGTCCAAGGGCTCGTCGTTTCATTGCTGGTGAGTCTGGTCGCCGCCGGCCTCGTCTCCTGTGACGCTGCCCCGCTGCCCCGCGACGACTCCGGACCGCTGTCCTACTGGCCCCAGTACGGGGGCGACAAGGGCGGCATGCGCTACGTGGCGGCCGATCAGATCACGCCGGAGAACGTCGACGCGCTCGAGGTGGCCTGGGTTCACCACAGCGGCGATTTCTCCGAAGCCGGCGAAGGCCGCGCGCACACCTCCTACAACTTCACCCCGCTGCTCGTGGACGACACGCTGGTCTTCTGCACTCCCTTGAACCGGGTGCTCGCCGTAGACGCCGAGACGGGCGAGGAGCGCTGGAGCTTCGACCCGGTGCAGCAGCAGACCTCGCTCCCCGATCCTCACACGCGCGTGTGTCGCGGGGTGGCCTATTGGGAGGAGGGCACCGCGACCGCCCGCGCTCGCCCCTGTGGGCGGCGCATCTTCACGGCCACCCTCGACTCGGAGCTGATCGGCGTCGACGCGATGACGGGCGAGGCGTGCGCTGACTTCGGGAGCGACGGTCGCGTGGCGCTGCGCGAAGGCATCGGTGATAGCGCGATCTGGGAGTACTACTCGACGTCCCCCCCGGTGACGGTGAACGACGTCGTGGTGGTCGGCGCTCTCGTCGCCGACAACATTCGCGTCGACGCACCGCCCGGCGTGGTGCGCGGCTTCGACGCGCGAAGCGGTGAGCTGCGCTGGGGGTGGGATCCCGTGCCGCCCGACTACGCGGGACCCAAGCCGAGCGACAGTGCCTACACCCGGGGCACTGCCAACGTGTGGTCGATTCTCTCCGCCGACGACGAACGGGATCTCGTCTTCGTGCCGACGGGCAACGCGTCGACCGACTACTTTGCCGCTTCCCGACAAGGTCTCGACCACTTCTCGAGCTCCGTGGTGGCATTGCGAGGCTCGACGGGAGAGCTGGCGTGGCGCTTCCAGATGGTCCACAAGGATGTCTGGGACTACGACACGGCCTCACAGCCGGTGCTCTTCGACCTCGAGACATCGAACGGCAGCGTCCCGGCACTCGCCCAGGCGACGAAGATGGGCCACGTCTTCCTGCTCGACCGGCGCACGGGAGAGTCGATCTTCGGCCACGAGGAGCGCCCGGTCGCCACCGACGGCGTCGCCGGCGAGGTGCTCTCTCCCACCCAGCCATTCCCCACGCATATCCCGCCGCTCCACCCCAGCGCGCTGTCCCCCGACGATGCCTACGGATTCACGCCCTGGGACCGCGGGAAGTGTGCGGAGCAGATCGCCCGTCTTCGTTACGACGGCCACCCTTTTACGCCGCCCACGGAAGCGGGAAGCATCCAGTACCCGCTCAACATGGGCGGCGCGAACTGGGGCAGCGTGTCCATCGATCCCGTGCGCGGCGTGCTCTACGTCAACATGACCCGCATGGCGGGCAGCATCGAGCTGCTGCCACGCGCGGCGTACGACGCCATGGAGGACAAGACGTCGCGTTGGCCCTTCCAGCTGGTGCCCATGAGCGGCACCCCCTATGCAGCGCGCCTGGCGCCGCTGCTCTCGCCGCTCGGCGCCCCCTGCAGCCCCCCGCCGTGGGGCAGCCTGACGGCGGTCGAGCTCGCCAGCGGCGAAACCCTCTGGGATGTGCCCCTCGGCAGCACCCGCGAGCAGGCGCCCTGGCCGATCTGGCAGATTCCGGCCTTCGCCAATCTCGGCTCTCCGAACCTCGGCGGCTCCATCACCACCGCCAGTGGTCTGGTCTTCATTGGGGCCACCACCGACAATACCTTTCGCGCCTTCGACGCCGAAAGCGGCGAGGTGCTCTGGGAGCACCACCTCGACCACACCTACCGCCTGCGCGAGGATGGCCGCCAATTCGTGGTGATCGCCGCCGGCGGCCACGTCTGGTCGAAGCCGGGCGACGCGCTCGTGGCTTTTGCCCTCCCCTGATGCCTGGCCAGCAAAGCCGCGCGAGCGGTTTTGCTGCACATGGCAATTTCTGACACTCTCATGGGGCTTCGATGGCTGTGCCGCTCTGCAACGCGCTGCGCGGTTCGAGGAATGGATGGCTTTGCGCCGACTCCTGAAGCTCGCTGAGGCGAGCGACCTTCTCGAACGGCTCCACCGCTGCCCGGAAACAGGGCTGCCCATCGCTACCCTGCCGCATGCATTCCCGCATTGGGAGGGTCGGCGAACGTGCACCTGATCCGTCTCCTGCTGCCGATCATCACGCTGTTGCATCGCGCGGTGTTTCGTTGGACCGGTGGGCGCATCGGGCAACGTCTGTTCGGTCTGCGCTTTCTCATCCTCGAGCACGTCGGACGGAAGTCCGGCGCCAGACGCAAGACGCCGCTCCTCTGTGTCGAGCACGAGGGGAGCTTCCTCGTGGTGGGGTCGAACGC